>NZ_JAFLMX010000210.1:0-57375 GCF_017849675.1 Alteromonas sp. AO-Serp | reverse complement strand
AAATTTATGTTAGTAACAACTAACTTTTTAGCGTTATACAAGCGTAAAATATCCAGATTGCAAGCGCTTTTAATTATTTCTAAAACATAAAAATAAATTTATTCTTAAAAAAGGGTTTTTATAAAAACACGACATATGGTGTTCAAAATTTAAGTAAAACAGCACATGTAGTGTTAATGCTGATGAAATCACGTTAAGTTCATAAGTGTAAAAGTAAACGGCTTAATGGGTGGAAAGTCTTTACAAGAATCAACAATACACCATAATGTCGACAACAATAACTCAAGATGTAAATTATGGCGAACGCGTTCTATAGAATAAAAGAAGGTGAGTTTGTTAGACAGCTGGAAACTCAATCCATCACAAAGGTTATAGCTCAAGAAAGCCCAACCGAACCTCAGAAGTTTTTTGTCGTGGCCATCAATGCCAATACAGAAATAGCTTATGTAATGCGCCATGGGCGCTCAGACGAACCTAGAACATGGCGACTCGACAACTTGGCTAGGTTTTTACGTAAGAACGGCGTAGCATCATTTGAGACGCTTTTTGAGGCGTAAAGTCATAGCCGAGATTTTGTTTTGCAGCATGCCCACTTTTATAAAGTCGATAAGACATCACTGGCAGAGTAGTTAGAAATGTCTATTATGCAGTAACAGCATTAGAAAGTGGAAAACGTAGGAGTTGTTTTGAAAAAAGGACTTGATAGGCTGAGAGCGCTCAATGAGCAAATGTTGAAAGAAGCACAAAAGCGTCGAGATAAAGAGCCAGAGCGGATAATTGAAGAGCTTTCTGGAGTACCACCTTTTGCCTTTGGCCAAGATAAACAGTACACGCACGACGGCGTGGACAAAAGCACCCTGCGAACGGTATCGACCATCTGTACTACTAAAAGAATCTACGTACTGAGTTCACCTGGCGCTGCGGATGCTCTAAGAGCAGTTATTTTAGAAAGAATCTGGGAGTATGAAAAGCAAGATGAAACCCAATAAGCAGGAACTTGAGTTAATCGTAGGCCATGCTAGCAATGCCCACCCTCTAGGCATGCTAGCTAACATAATTTTTATTGGGGTCTTGGGAGCAGCGTTGTTTGGCCTGTTATTTAAAGGCAAGGCGATGATAGGCGTTGCCTTATTTGTAGTAGCCGGTTTTGCCTGTCGCCAATTAATATTTTTTCTTCTTAAGTTACACCTCAAGAAAAAGTATTGGTCAGAGTAAGCTAGTAACATTAAGAAGTAAGGCCTCGAACAAAATGGATATAGTATGGCCATCTCCTTCGAGCCTTCTAAAGCTTATTTAACCCGTTTCACTGCTGTTTTAATCTTCTCTAGTATCAAAAACAAAGCGTTCTTTATAGGCGTTTGAATATTCAATCACTAAATCATATTCATCAAATGTCGCCTCAATATCCTGTTTGAGATATTCTCTTCCCTGCCCTACATCCAGAGAAAATAGAGTAAGCTTTTCGTTTACAACCAAAGATGCTCCTTTAGCAAGCCAGTGCGTCGAACTATGAACAATGTTCACTTTAGAGCGTCGCGCTACTAGTTGAGGGACATCGGTATCCTTATCTACTTTCTTCCCGTTATGGAGAACCGTCAATGAACTGATAAAGGCCAGCCCAATTCCATTATTAGCTATATTAAAATGCAGCGAAATCACACCATTATTCACACTTGTAAGAGTGACGTGGTCAACCAAATTCACACAACTCAGTTAAGCCGCTTTTCCTAAATTAGCCATATCAGCCTCATATTGGTTTAGACTTTTGCAATCCAGATATGAGTGCATTCTTTGACTGTTATAAAACATAGTAATGTATTGCAGGATATCCTGCTGAGCAGCATGGCGGCTTTGGTAGTGACGCCATTGCACTCGCTCTTGTTTTACTGTACCGAAGAAGCTCTCCACAACGGCATTGTCCCAACAATCACCTTTCCTGCTCACGCTGCCTGTTACCTTGTACCGCGTCAGAAGTCTTCTAAATTGGCGTCTGGTGTATTGTGAACCACGATCTGAATGATGTATCAGACCTGCCTTGGGTTTACGTTGCCATACAGCCATTGTTAACGCATTACACACAAGCTGAGCATTCATCACTCCAGCCCACGACTTTGCGTGAGAACAGATCAATGACAACGGCCAGATACAGCCAGCCTTCCTGCGTCTAGATATAAGTAATGTCAGAGACATATGCCTGATCTAGTTTTTGCGCATCAAAGTCACGTGACAGCACGTTATTGAAGACAGGTTGTTGATGGTCACTGTTAGTCGTTACTTTGTATTTTCTACGCCGTATTACGCTCACGCCGGCTTCCGTCATCAAGGCTCTCGTACGCTGTTTTACAACCGGGTAACCGAGCGAATTCAGTGCACGTTTCATTCGCCTTACGCCATAGGTAAAGTCACTGGAATCTGCTATTATTTCAACCCACTCAATTAGCTCATCATGTTGTGGTTCGGGTTCAAGTTGTTCATTTCGTCGCACGGCACTGTAATAGTTATGGCGACTGACCCCCAGAACCTGACACATCAGACTAATCGGCCAGATCTTCTTTTGTTGGGTTACGAAACCGTATTTCACTTGGTTTCTTTGGCAAAGAAGATCGTCGCCTTTTTTAGGATCTCTTTCTCCATTTTTAGGCGCTTATTTTCTTCTCGCAACCGCCGAATTTCTTCCTGTTTCGGCGTCAACTTACCGTTGCCACGAAATGCATGAGCACCTTCCGACTCCTGCTCTTTAAGCCAGCGGCCTAGCATATTGGCGCTAATGCCAAGGCTACGAGCTGCCTCAGCGATCTTGTAATTTTGTTCTGTAACCAGACTTACGGCATCCAGTTTGAATTCTTTTGAGTAGCTTTTTCGCGATTTCATATACACTCCAGTTGAGATTATTATCTTTTAACTGATTGTGTGAATCTATTCGAGAACGTCACGTACGCGTGTTAGAACAGCTTAAGTCTGAGTGAGGGTTACCAATGGATAATGGACCAGAGCTAATTTCGGCGACGCTGACGGATTGGTGTGAATCCAATAATATTGAACTGGTATATATACAGCTAGGTAAACCGCAGTAAAATGGTTTCGTAGAGCGCTTTAGTGGTTTATTCCGCAGATAGTTTCTTGATGCTTACTTGTTTGAAAATCTTAATCAGGTAAGAGAAATGGTTTGTTCTGGCGACTGAATTATGACGAAGAAAAAACACATGAATTTCATGTTGATATAATCTAACTATAATCATAGTTCGATTAAAAAAATTTGTGAGTGGGTTAATCCCCCCTATCCTCTTCTTTCTTTTTCTATCTTATTCTAATGTGGTTACTTTTGGCACGTTCCGAACGTGGTTGGAATTTTAAGCATATCTATGGAGAATTTCGATTGTGGATGGAGCTAGTTTTATCCATCTGCGTATGGATGGCACCACTTGTGTTTAGCGCGGGCTCCATAGCTTTCGCTTGTCTCTTATTTTTATTATTTTATCGTGTATGGTTAAAAACTTGAGCGTTCGCTTTGTTGAATTGTATAAATTGCAGACTAATCTGAATTTTAGGCACGAGAAAACTCCAGAACAGTGTCTGGATTCCAAACAGTTGTTTTTTTGTCAGTGGTTTTGTGCTTTTTTCATTGCTGCAAGGTAGGACGCGTGTTCCGCTGGCGTAGCATGCTTACCCGGCCTATTTAGTCCCATTGGCTTATTTATTGAATTGAGAGTAACGCCAACAGTTTTTTGTCTCACGTCAAAAAGTCGAGATTTTAGCTGCTTGTACCCTTCCCTGACCCGCTCAGCTAATCTAACTTGTAAAAAAGCGATTCGTTTGCCCTCAAGCTTGAGTGTTACTAGCCCGAGTTCGACAAGTGTATTCACTACCCGCCTTACGGTATTCCTTGACCACTGCATCATTGCTGATAAGTAAGGTACGCTTAGTGACAAGGTCGATTTATCAAATTTGTCTCTGAATTTGATCTTATTGTGAAGGTACCCATGCAAAACTAGCGTTTTATGAAGGTGCCGAGATTGATTGCGCTTCCACTTTTCCCCTTTTTTAGAGGCTTGCAGCGCGTTAACATAAACTTTGAAAAATACATTTTTCAAATTTGGCTTTTTATGTTTACTACTTTTTCTTAGAAAATTTAAGATTTCTGACAATTCAGATGAGAATTCCTGAGCATACTTATGAGTACCAAGTACTAAATAATGTGATATGTCGTCAAAGTAGTTATAACGAAGAGCCTTATTTTTGTCGTCAGGTTTTTCAGCACGTGCTAAAAAGTTCTTCTCGACAAGCTTATCTATTGTTGACCTTATTGTGTTCGCGGAGTATCCAAGATTGTTACAAAGACTTGCTGTGCTACGTTTAAATACTTGTCCCTTTTGTTTATCACAAGCAAAATAAGTAACAAAAGAGAAAACATATGATTCTGTTTCGTTGAGGTGTTCAAAAAGTCCCGTGCTCATGAACACAAATTCTGTGTTTGTTCTCATGTTTTTACCAACAAATCGAGTTATTGTTGATAAAAAACGCCCTAACAGTTGACGTGATCGATCAATCCGCTAGAATTGGATGTGTAACTAGTTCCAAAAAGTTACATCCTAAGACCCGTGCAGTGCGCCAACACTTCACGGGTTTTGTCTTTTCAGCGCTTCTTATCTTCCCAAATAATTTATGTTGCTCTTCAGTGAGCAAGTTAAAGATTCAATATAAGTAAGAGAATGTCTTTAACAGATGTAATCTTTATACGAATGGTTTTAGAGATCAAGTTGGATCGTGATCTATTTTGGATCTTTTATAGATTCGATCCGAATCCTAATCTATTGATTTTCATTACTATAGATTCGATCCGGAAAGTTTTTATCATTAAATTATAAGCTAGCCCTGACTTTTGAAGTGGCTCAAAATATGTAACGCGGACATATCTCGTCTAAAAGCTATAACTGACGAGCCATGTTCTGGTGAATAACCAATATTGATCAGGTAACCTTGAACTGTGGCCCGACCGTATTCGACTACCAATTCACCTTTTCTTGGCTCAGACAAGTGGCACGTCTCAATGATTCTAACAATTTTATTTTTGACAACGTTGTGTATTTTAGCTTTATATTCGGGATCTGCATTCGTGAGTACCATGTTTGAAAACTTGCGCTTAAATTCACTAAGACTAGTCGAAGGAGCTACTGACTCACGAAGCTCGTTCCATGTATACATCTGCTGTGCCTGACGTCCGGTAATGAGATGTTCCCTCGCCCATAGACCAAACAGAATTTCAATCTCATTTTTTGTTGCGAAAATATCACTGTCTATTAACAACATTTCGTTAAGAGATTTTTCAGCTCTCACGGCTGCTATAATATTTTTTACTGTCGATCGCGGAAACTGAACAACTGCAGCTTTCTTTTCTATCTTTTTTTCATCTTCATAGGTAACAAGGGCCTCAAGCCTGAAAAGCTTGTAGTACATCTCAATGTCTTTAATTGTACTGTGGTCTTGTCCATATAAATCGCGCATATCAAACGTGGTTGCTGATATTCGCTGCAAAGATTGAATAGCATTATTCATATAACCACCAGCTGATGCATCTGAAAGCGAAATATCCTTCGCCATTGATATAAGAGGCTCCAGTGGTAGTGTAAATGTTTCTCCAATGGTATCGGCCTGTTCAACTCGTTCAGAAATATGATTTATAAGCCAGGTAATAGCGCCTGCGTAGTAGCTCATATCAGGGAGATAGATAAGCCTCCCCTCTTCTGCGCGTGAGGTAATGGAAATTGGTTTTACTCTTCCATCTACTTTTAGTTTAACGTTGATCGTACCTGCCTTATCTTTACGATTAGTTCGCATGGCTTTGACTAGATATCTAACAATTTGTAGCTCAAGGAAACGCGTTTTATCGTCATATCGGTCAATATCTATAGTTTCAACGGTATTAGATGACACCAACTGATAACTATCTCCGTCCGGTACTGATGAATAGTCTGCCGCTGCTACGGTCTGCCCTTTAGGTATCACTAATGTAAAAATTTTTCCTCTACGACGTCGTATTGGATCAGTCGTAATGAACTCACTTTTTATAAGGTTTGCTTTTTCAAGGATTACCAGATGATGTCGAATATTTGATACTTTTCGATTTATACGTTCAGCGATATATTGGAAACTTGCAATGCGTTCTTCGATATCTTGTATTGCAATAAAGATGTCAGAAATCACTGCTACTGTGATTGGTGAAATAGATAATGCACCACATAAGCGGAGGTAAAGTTTTAAATCGAGAGATTCAGGGGCGTCAACCAGAGGCGCTTTAAATCCATATTTTTCTGACAAGTCAAAAAGCTCTCGCACAATAATTTTCCCCGTTATTATAGATTGCAGTTATTTCGTTGATTCGATCCTGAGATTACCCAACTATCTTAATCAAGTCCATTTTTAAGGTTGTATTCAAATGTATGTTCAAAGGAAGTAAAATCTTCAATAGGTTCAGGTGAACCTGATATGAATTTTTATCTCGCAAGAGCTTGCCAGTAAAGGCTTTCAAGAAGTTTTCAATTAACAAATTAAATACTGAATTTAGTAGATTTTTTGTCATTAAAATACTGATTTTCTGTGATGATGCGTCAAGAATAATTACAAACTTTTTATCCTCTATTTATCTATCGAATACGTTTTTTTACTTAAAATCTTTTATATTGGGTTCATGTGAACCTGATAGGTATAAACACCTCTCAACCCCCGACCATTAAAGGCTTTCAGTTAGGTATTAATTATTGAACGAAATAACCTAAACATCCTTTTTAAATAGATTTTTAAAGATTCGATCCGAGACATTAAAAGATTAGGATGTCAGACTAAAGTTATGTGCTGATACAAGGTAAAGACGATGAATACAGACGAAATGTACAATGGGCTGCGCGTGCTTTCTAGTTACCATAGAAAAGGAGGCGTTGGAAAAACGTTTCTTGCATCAACAATAGCATATCTGTTAGCAACCGGCGGCCCAGATGGAAATGGGATAAAGCGTCGTGTTTTGGTACTGGATTATGATTCACAGCAAGATTCGTCTAAAGCATTCTTAAAAATGGATGCTATTCCAGGTGATGATGAATACGCTGCTCCCCTACACCCAGAATTAGAAGAGATTGATGATCCAGAATGGAGTGGTCGAAATACTTCTACTGATATTTTGTTTGACTCACCAGTATATGAATACCCGACAGCTTTTGAGAACATCAAAGTGTTACCATCCGAAGGTAATGTTGATCGTGTGCTAGCTCTGACACCGCAAGCGGACAGACTGGTTTCAAAAATTTCGACACATATGCACGATTGGTTTTCAATTCCAGAATTGGCCGAAGATTACGACATTGTTATTGTTGATAACCCGCCAAGTAAGTCACCTGTTAGTGCTGGTATGTTGGGTGCTGCTACTCATGTGATAATTCCAACTGAGCCTGAATACGACTCTATAGATGGTGTACCTATGTTGCTTAATCGCGTAGACCGAATTAATGAAGACCGACAAAGAGCACCACTGAAGATTGTCGGTGTTGTTCCAAATAAAGTTCCAAGCAAATCACGTCTTACTCAGAAAGATGAAGTGGCACTTGCTAAACTTTATGACAAAAATGGTCCTACTGGAAAATATATGACGCGCTTTTGGCTTCAGCAACGTAATTGCTATCGCGTTATGGAACGTCCATCTGTTGATGAGTCACATTTTAATTATGTACATAATCACCACGCGCAAAAAGAAATGCAGAAGCTTTATGAACTGATTGAAGGCAGTTTATGGGGGAATGAATAATGAACAGTCCTAAAAAGGCAAGACGTAGAACAGTCGGAAAAGTTAATTCTCAAGAAGATTTAATAAGCCAATTTGAGTCAGGTGAAGGCGTATCTAAAAAATCTCAACAGATGTTGGATGACCTCAAAGCAAGGGACAAATCCAAGGAAAGCGAAGTACATGACGATCCTATCTTCAAGACGTCCTCTGAATTAGATAGAGTGCTGGTGGATTATATACAACCGCAGTCAGATAATTCCCGATACTTACCTGTTACGTTTGCACAAAAATCAGATGATGAGTCCATCGCAGCTTTGAGCAATTGTGTTGTCTGTGAAAAGGGGGTGCTTGAGAACCGATTATCAAAAGATAACCCTCGTTATGACGCCGTCAGTTTAGAAATAGAAGAAATAAAAAATTTAGCTGAGACCTTAAAGCACAGTGAACTAGTTCATCCAATTTCTGTGTGGAGAAAAAATATGACTGACTATCCTATTGTAGCTGGTCATAGACGTTTCTATGCAATTCGTTTTCTTTATGGTGGTTTGATAAAGGTTAAAGTCAAAATCTATGCTGAAAAACCACGAAACCTTAATGTGCTCCGTCACATTGAGAATTTCTCCCGCTCTGATCTGACTCCACCTGACGCGCTAAACAGTTATGCAAAAGCAGTTCGCGAACTTGAAAGTTTAGAAGGAGCAAAGATGCAGACCGAACGAACTTCTTTGGTAACGTCATATTTAGGCATTAGTCGTCCTTCCTATTATCGATACGATAAGCTTTATGAGCATTTTGAAATTGTTTATAAACTACTTGAAAACAAAGTTGTAACAAGTCTTATAGCGCTATATGAAGAGATTAAGAAAGCGGAAAAATATAACGATGTCGAGCGATACCTAAATAGATTGGCAGATGTCGGAAAATTTAAAAAATATATACCTTCTAACATATCCAAAAAACCTGGTAGGGCGAAGCAGTACATTACAATGCCAAAAGTGAAAGTTACTCAAACTTCAGCAATTCGTCGGTTATTAACAGAGGATGTTACAAAGCTCGATATAGGTATTGATTGGGAAAATGTTAACTTTGACGATGCTGCGGCATTAGAAAAGGTATTAAAGTCTTTACTTGTATCACTGTCAAAATGACGCATTTCGGTTCAAGTGAACTTTAGTAATTTTCTGGCGCTGCAGGCTAATATTTACGAGGCTTGCAGCATTTTTTAATTTAAAATTAAATTGGGGGAGAAATTAAAGATTTTATATGAGCCCCAGATTCGATCCGACACTTTTTATCTCCATTTTTACCTAACTTTGGTATTCAATTAAAACAATGGCAGCAAATGATGGTTGAAAAGTGGATTACAAGGGGATTTATTCAGGCGTCTAGATACGCGAGTATTAGCGCTAAATCTATCCAACACCTTTCTCGCGTCTATGTTCTTCTATCTATAATAAGTTCTAATGATTACAACAATATTGCTTGCTATACGCTCACAAACTTTGTGCTGACCAAAAGCTTCTCTATAATTTTCAATTGCCTCGGATGGGAAATAATATCTATGTTGACCTTAAAGGGTAAAGCTTTGTCTAACGAGGCATTCGCATTGTGATCTTGCGTAAGTCGAATTCGTCTTTTTTTAGCAGAAAACGTTAATTCCTCAGTTGTCACTACCACAGGCAGACCTAATTTAAGCGCAAAGCTAATTGCGTGAGAGTCGACTAAGCCCCTATCGAAAATAAGAACATCAAACTGATGATGACCTATAAGTAACATGTCCATGAGGTTACCGTTTTTAATCAGGATCGCATCGCATTCGGTATAAAGGTGAGAATAGGGAGAAATGGCATACTGCATAAAAGCAAAGAACTCTTGCTTTGCAGTAGTGGGCATAATATTGATGAAACCAGACTCCATCATCGAAAGGAGGCCTTCTCTTACGCTGTTATGGAATTGGACAGCACTTTTCGCACTATTTTTAAACTGCTGATTTGTAATAAGCTTAGAAAGTGCTCTTACTTCAAATGAATCTCGAATAAAGCTAGGCAGTCCCTCGAACGCCGTGGCAGTTAATGTGTCCCATCGATTGAAAAAATCATCAATGTCGATGTTATCTGCAGGCACTGGTAACGGTTTATGACACTTGAGCGAATATTCGTCTCGGACAATCAGCGTTTCATCATTTGTATAGGCTTTTATCACTACTTTTTATTCACCGCTTGAAAACAATATCGTTAATGTATTAAGTATGAAAAACACGTTTTGATAATTGGTACATTAACGATAAATGAGTAAGGTTGAAGAGCAGCAGGTGGACTGATGCTCAATAGTTCAAAAGCGAGTACCGCTCGAACTCCGGTTGAAAAAAGGAATATTAGTTATCACTCAGTTCGTAAAGTGTTGTATCAAAGGTGCACAACGGTTTTGTTTGTTCAGGGGGGGAGGGTGACAACCAACTAAGAGATGAACTGCTTCTGGTAATATTTAGAGTGGTTATTATTAGGCAAACTCCGAACACTATAGCCAAAAAAAGTTTCGTATAGACCATTATCAGGGCTACTTTACCAGCTTCTTTGGCAGAAACTTTACCGACCACGGTTAATTTGTGAGTTGAATTAAGTTTCATGATAACCCCTTATCTTCAGGCGCAATATGTGCGAAAAAAATCATAAGGTGGTCATTAAAAGCGTAGACTAATGCAAGTAAGATTGAAATCAAATTGCTTTTTTTAGTGCGAATCGATGGATTCAATGAAGTGCTAAAAATGCATTTAAAAACAATGAAGTAGGAATTTTTACGTTTCAGAGATAATCACTTTACTACGCTAATTATCACTAATAAAAAATAGAGAATCTGTTCTATGTGATTGATACAAAGTGTTTTTTAGACTGTTAATTAAAGAAGTTTTATAGCATGGTTAATTTCATCACAGAGTTTAACTTTAGATGATTTGCCGCCTCCAACCGGCCCTATTAAATAAAAGTGTGGTTAACTTTGTCTTAGGCGCGTTTCCTTCTTCTATTAGTGAGAAATAGACAATAATTGTCATGGTTCTCCCTTGGCGAACGGCTTTCGAACTAACTGCAATACATTAGTAAGGGCCAGGAACGTGATGAGCACCAAGAATAGAACAGACAATGTGGCTGGAATGTAATGAAACTCATATTCTCCGACAATGTTGTTGAAGTGCCATAAGAAAAAAAGTACGACTAATGGAGTTAATGTTGCAGATACATAGCCCACAATAGCACATGCCGCCTCGATCATACGGCTGGCTTTACTGGCGAGGCTATTATTTGGGGAAAAGACTTTCCAACTGGTCAACGAAAAGCGTTCAAAATCCGCTCGCTGGATAGAGGCATTTATTAATCGTAATTGAATGTTTAAGTACGTTAAAAGAATAGCGACCAGGGCTAATATATACAGGTACGCTTTTTCTATTTCCATGGAGACGTTGAAAACCGGTAAAGAGACTTCGCCTTTAAAAAGCTGGCGGACCGTATCTAAAGTAATTAGCCTTAAATCTTGAATGTCTAAGCCATAATTGACGTGAAAACTATTGGCTTTTCCTTCTACAAACTCTGCTCGTTTCCAGTTGTCTCGGGGAGAAATGATTTGAAAATCACTGATCGTGCGACGCAATTCAACGAAAAACGCAGAAAACTCTTTTTCGTCAATCGGTATTGTGTCATAGCTTACTAACACTTCACTTTTTGATTCAATAAAAACAACTCTGTCAATTTCGGGATCAGAAAAAAAAAGAATTGCGAAGTGTGGTTATTACCTGAGTTACCTTTGACGAAATCTGAGGGGTTTACAACCTGAAATCGATGTAACTCCAGTCTAATGTGACCTCTAACAGACTGTCTTTCTTCAGCGTATCAACAGTCCATCCAACTGTTTGTAGGATTTCAGATGCTGTCGGGTTTTGCTGAAGATTGCTGAGGTTTTTTTTTACGTCTTGGTAGGAATAAATACTATCGTCCGGCTCAACTTTTGGTATGACCTTGGAATCTTCCTTTAACGCCTCGAAAATCCAAAAACTCCATAGTACATTGTACTTTTCTATATTTGCTTTAAAGGTGCTGTTTAGATTGAACGTAAAGACAAGCAACAATATGAGAAGAATAGCAGTCTGCCTAGCTGACTTTATCTTGTCTTCCATGAGATTAGCCTTCATTTGTGCGTATAAATAATAAACAGTTTTAGTACCATATCGTACGGAATAAATATTGTACATTGGTAAATCTCAGGGAAACTCTAGCGCGTGATCGTAAAAGAGGATGTTAACAGTACTCATTCTCTTCGTAAGTTCACAATGGAAGATTGAAACACTGATTTCTCTATGTGCAGAAAAATAGCTGTCGACCATGAATACTGTCTATTTATTTTACATTCGTTTCATATCAATTAAGTCCAATTCGTTGTAGCTCACAATACATAAGGCAAGGCACATATTTTGCTAATGTTTCACTGCTCTGGAAAAGGAAAACAGCATGAAGCATATTCTTACCACCATACTATTGCTATCAATCAGTAAGGCAGCATTCGCCGACATTATAAAATATGAGTATTCACTCAACTATACTGGCTATGAATACTACGGTGTAAGTTATCTCGATGAGTTACAGATTGCCTCTGAACTCGATGATCTGAACACCAATCCGATTGAAGTCTCATTTACCTATGATGATACACTCATGTATTACTCATATTGGCTCGATGGTGAAAATAGAGTAGGGCAGTTCGGAGGTGGAGATGATACCTTATGGTCTCGTTCAGGACCTTCAAGGGGAGATAATTATTTTGACTTTACAGCATTTAATATTTCTCGAGTGCATTCACTACTGGAAGGTCTGATTGTTAGAATGCCGGAGATAACGACCACGAATTATTTAAGCGGTTCTAGTGCTTACACATTGACAAATCCTAGTGTCGATTTATTTACAATAGAAAGGGATTATTATTCATTTTCATTAGAAGGCAGTACTAGCCAACAAGCGAGTCGCGTTGTATTTTATCTGAATGAAAGCTCGCAACTGGCTGTTGATTTTGAAAGCAGTCTAGTCTCAAGAACCGTTACGCCATCACAATCCGATGTATCTGTTCCTGAGCCACAAACGGGTATAATCCTGGCAATGGGTGTAATGCTGTTGTTATTAGGACCCGCGGGGGCATTTGAACGAGAACCTACGGTTTTGAACCCAGTGACCACGTCGAAACCGTAGGTTTCCGTCGAATCATCCCTTCTCCTCATCTTCAATAAAGTATGTACCGTTGGGTAACACATGCTTATAGGGCAACAACGAGATATGAGATAAGGTCTCGTCGTCGATTTCCTCCCCTTGCTGCCGAAGCAGCTCCACAATGTCGCTTATCTTGATGGTGTTCCAGTACAGAATGGCATTGGACACAAAGCTGAGACTACTGGCCTTGTTCATGATTTCTTCATAGTCGCCTGTGGTGAATTCACCCTGATCCGCAAAGAATATCCAGCGCGGCAGTTTATGTCGGTATTCCCCTTTATTCAGTTGCCGTTGGACGGTTTGACGGAGTTCTTTGTCAGTCAGGTACCGCAGAATGTATTCGGTCTTGATAATCCGCCCCAAGTTCGTAAAGGCTTTGGTGAGGCGATCCGAAGGTGAACTATTGGTTAATCGTTGGACGATGACGTGTGCTGGCGCAGTTTTCTGCTTCAGTGAAATCGCCACTCGCATCATATATTCCCACTGTTCCTCAATGATGGCCAGATCGGCTGTTTTGGTGAGTAAATGGTTGAGGTCGCCGTAATCGACGGTTTTGTCAATACGGTAAAGCTGCTGATCTTTGAGATCCCGAATGCGCGGCATAAAGTAGAATCCGAGCAAATGACAGAGTGCGAAGACGATTTCGGTATAGCCATGTGTATCGGTGGTGTGCTCCCGGATTTTCAGAATCGTGTTGTTTTCCAGCAGGCCGTCCAAAACATACAGCGCTTCACGCGGGCTACAGGAAATAATCTTGGTGCTGAACACTGAATATTGATCGGAAACGTGGGTGTAGATCCCGATGGCTTTTTCATAATAACCGTAGTAGCGGGGATAGTAAGAAGCCAACAGGCTGTCGGCGCGGATTTTAAAGCGTTGCGCATCCGATGAGGACAATGTACCGGTGCCGTGCACCGCACTCAACGGCAGCTCATGGTGTTGATTCACAATTTCAGCACTGGCGTTGATCAGGGTTTCCTCTCGAATATAGTATTGCAGGATATGCCGGAGCATATCGACGGTCACACCTTTAACGCTATTGCTCATGGATACGACACCCAGGTTGGTGGCCTGCGAAATAATGGCGGCCATCAGGCTTTTGTAAAAGGCTTTGGGGCGCGATTGATGGTGCTGGATAGGGACAAAATGACGGCTGTAATGTGTCATTTGATCTACTTCCATCAGAAGCTGTTCGATACGTATGCTGGGCATATGTGCATCGATCACTTTTTGCAGTTGGTTGACTTTATCCGGGACCTCGAGCTTGTCATCACGTTTGAGTTTCAATCGGCCGTTTTGAATTTCCGCGAAGTTGTCCAGGCCGAACAGCTTTTTCGCTTCAGAGACTGATTCGTGGAACTGCGTTGAAATGGCGGCTCGAACTTCGTGCGGTGGAGGCTGTTGAAGTTCGGTATAGACAGCCTGTCTGGTTTCATCCCAACTGGGTTCATTTAAGGTGAGATCCCAGAACGAAACATGCTGCTTACTCTGCGGCAAGTACAAATCGCCGGAACGCAAGGCGTCTTTCATAGCGAGAGCCAATCCCATTTCCCAAACGTTGCGATTGATGTTACCGGCTTGATCTTTAAGGGTGCGGCGTAGTTCGCGGGGAATGAATGCTGTCGGTGTGTTCTCGGGTAGCTTTTTCAGGTCGCCATCATCCAATTTCCGGACGAACTCAATAGCTTTTATCAGCGGCCCGGAACCTTTAGCCACTTCAAATGGTAACCGGATAAAGTCGGCAAAATATTTTCGTAAACTGGGATAACGGGCCAGCAACAAATCGCAGTAGCCGCGTTCCTCCAGGCGTTTAAAAATGTGCAGGTCGTCAATGGATGCCAGCAGATGTTTCTCGTCAATGCGTTGCCACAAGTCCTTCTTGTACAATGGCTGTTCATCCGGCCATTCCAGCAAAACATGCGTGGTTTCAAGCACAGCATCGATGGCTTTCTTTTGGCGCTTGCGAAACTCCTTGTGTTTTTTGTCGTGGCTGTTTTTGGTTTGCCGGCATAGCTCTGTCATGTACTGATCATGCATTTTGACCAGATGATCCAACAGGATCTTGCGGGATTCCAACAGGAAGCAAATCATCAATGCATAGCGCTTATGGTCCTTGAAGCGCTTCATGTCCTTAGCGCTGTAACGCTTGGTCAGTCGGTACAGGTAGTTAAGAAAAGCGGTATCAATGACCTTTTCTTCGAACTCATTAATGCCGGTGGACACCAGATTGTCATAGCGTTCCAAATAGCGTTTCAGTGATGATATTTTCGCACCCGGCGGGTACTCTTTGAGTTGGTTGAAGTAGGTTCGTTGATTGCCGTCGGTGGCTTGCAACAAATCGTCAATGGCATCGCGTAATTCCGGCGACATCTGATCAAACACTTGCTCAAAAAGCTGAGCGTGTACCTGGTTACATATGCGGATGATCTGTCTTTCGATCGTCGTGGGGCCAGGTAAAACAATACGTTTCAACAGAAGGTGGCGTTCTGCCCGGTGAAAAAGTTCATCCGGAAGCAGTCCCTGTTGGGCATGTTCTTCAATCCAGCGGTCCAGATCTGCTTCCACTTTGTCGTCAAACCGATGAAAGCCCAGGTACTTGAGGATATTGTTCCGGTGTTCCAACACCGTGGCTTCTCTTTCGGGCACTTCCACCGTTAGCGTAGGAGGAAGATCGAGTTGACTACTCAGGTAGCTGATCACTCGTGGCGAAAGATCATGGAGCTGGTTTAGAAACCGGCCATAGAGGCGCATGGCACACAGTTGGATGGCAAATCCCAGGCGATATTGCTTGCGATACTTGTTGACGACCTCGCAATCACGACGGCTTAGCGTCCAATCGCGAACCATTTCCTCATCGGAGAATCGTTGCGGCAATATTAACGGTTGGTACCGCTGCTGATCGGTTAAGAACTGCTCTTTGGCTGTCATAGGACCTCACTTGGCTCCGGTCACGCCAACTGCGCTATAGCGCTGTTTTTATTGATGGATGCGGTATTTAAAGGTGCATCACCGCCTTTAAAGGCAATCGCTCTTGCCCAGGGGTTATTCGGTTTAAAAATGTGTAGAGTTTATAACATATATGTACTAAGATCTACGCATGTCCTGGATACTGCTGATACTTTCACTCCCCACTGAAAACGCCACCGTGCGCATGCGGGCATGGCGCGCCATCAAAGCCCTGGGGGCCGTTTCGCTGCGTGATGGCGTCTATCTACTGCCAGCCATCTCTGATCATGCCGAAAAGCTAGAGGCAATTGCCCAGGATGTCCGTGATAGTGGCGGGACCGCCCATGTACTGCACGCTAATGATCCTGAAACCGAAGCGTTCCCCCCGCTATTCGATCGCTCGGAAGACTATGAGTCGCTGGACTCGGCGATGGCGGACCTGCGGGCAAAGCTCTTGCCGGAAACCGCCATGGAGGTCATGAAGGAAACACGCAAACTGCGCAAAAGCTTCACGCGACTGTCAGCCATCGATTTTTTCCCCGGTGCCGCGCGGGATCGAATCGATACGGCTCTGAAACAGCTGGAAAGCGATGCCAACCGGGTCTTGTCTCCCGATGAGCCGCAGCCCGAACCTCGCACAATCCGCCGTCTTGATCGAGCCGATTATCAAGGCAGGCTCTGGGCGACGCGGCGTCGGCCGTGGGTGGACCGTTTGGCCAGTGCCTGGCTGATTGGCCGCTTCATCGATCCATCCGCACGCTTTTTATGGCTGGCCTCGCCGGACGACTGCCCGGATGAGGCGCTGGGGTTCGATTTCGATGGGGCGACCTTTACTCACGTGGAAGAAAAAGTCACTTTCGAAACGCTGCTGGCGAGCTTCGACCTGGATTCACCCGCGCTACTCCGGCTTGGAAAACTCGTGCACTACCTCGATGTGGGGGGACATCAGCCGCCGGAGGCCGCCGGGGTCGAGTGTGTATTGATAGGGCTGCGCGAAACCCATAGCGATGATGATCAATTATTACAAGCTGCCAATCAGGTTTTCGACAGCCTGTTGGTCACTTACGGTAAGGAACAATAACCATGCACGAACCGTCAACTTCATCTGTACCGCCAAGCAGCGGGTCCAATCAAATCACCAGGGATGCGACCGCTGGTAACCTCAATGCATTCGGCCATCACATCACCTTCGGGGAGGCCGTGCGTGTCTGGTTGCGGGTCGCCATCCTGAGCTTTGGCGGTCCCGCCGGCCAGATCGCGGTGATGCACCGTATTCTGGTGGATGAAAAGCAATGGGTCAGTGAGAGCCGCTTCCTGCACGCGCTGAATTACTGCATGGTGCTGCCCGGACCTGAAGCCCAGCAACTGGCCACCTATATCGGCTGGCTGCTGCATGGCATCAAGGGTGGACTGGTTGCGGGCGCCCTGTTCGTGCTGCCGGGCTTTCTCAGCATTCTGGTGCTCAGTCTGCTCTACGCTGGATTTCAGGAAGCGTCACTGGTGCAGGCCCTGTTTTTCGGTATCAAGGCGGCCGTGCTGGCGATCGTGATCCAGGCGGTGATCCGCATCGGCAAGCGCGTCCTCAAGAACGCCTACATGTACGCATTGGCGGTCGCCGCTTTCGTGGCGATCTTCTTCTTTGCCGTGCCTTTCCCGATCGTAATCGTTACCGCCGGATTGATCGGTCTGCTGGGTCGGCATGTCGATCCGGAACGCTTTGTGGTCATCAAGGGGCACGATACCCCCGAGGACGCCGGGCGTGCGATTGATGCCATGATGGAGGGCGGCGCGGCAAGCCATACCCGGGCGTCACGGGGGCGGGCACTCAAGGTGCTCGCCGTCTGGCTGCCGCTGTGGTTTGCGCCACTTGTCGCCCTGCTTGTGACCTTGGGCTATGAGGATGTGTTCACCCAGATTGGGCTTTTCTTCAGCAAACTGGCGGTTGTCACCTTCGGTGGCGCCTATTCGGTGCTGGCCTACATGGCCCAGGAGGCGGTACAAAACTATGGATGGCTGGCACCGGGGGAAATGCTGGATGGTCTGGGTATGGCGGAAACTACACCCGGCCCGCTGATCCAAGTGGTGCAATTCGTGGGCTTTATGGGGGCCTTCCGGGCTCCGGGAACGCTCGACCCCTTCACAGCAGGCATCTTGGCATCGGTTTTAGCCACCTGGGTCACCTTCGTTCCCTGCTTTTTGTGGATCTTCCTGGGCGCGCCGTATGTGGAAACACTGCGCGGCAACCAGGCGGTGAGCGCGGCGCTGTCGGCGGTCACGGCGGCCGTGGTGGGCGTGATGCTGAATCTCGCCATCTGGTTCGCGGTGCACGTCGCCTTTAACGAGGTTGAAACTGTACGGGCCTATGGTATGCTACTGCTGATACCCGCCTGGGGCAGCATCCACATTGTCAGCGTCGCGCTGGCCGCGGGCGCCTTTATCGCTATGTTGCGCTTTAAGGTGGGCATGTTGCCGATGATTTTAGTCAGCGCACTGCTGGGTATTGTGTACCATCTGTTATTTGCAGGCGTCCCGGCGGCGTAACCCCCCAATACAGCCAAAAATGTTTCACAGCAACAAAAAAAGAGGAATAGCCATGACAATGTCTCCGCTTCGAGCATTCATTCTAATGTGCGCTTTATTCATTCAAGCATCCATAACAATGGCCGACGATTCCGGCCGCCTCGATGATAAGGCCATTGGCCAGGCGGCTGGCACCCAGGCAACGGCCAAACCTGATGGCGTGGTGCGTATCGGCTGGAAGCGCGACGACGTGCCCGTCACCGTTGACGGTATGAAGTTCCCGCCGCCGGCGGGCCTCGGGAGTTGGGCCGCGTTCAAGGCCTTGCCGGAGGGTGGTGTTATGGTGATGGGGGATACGGTGGTGTTTGAGGATGAAATCACCCCGGCCATGGACGCCGCCTTTGCCCACGGCCTGGACATCACCGCGCTGCACAACCATTTCGTGTTCGACCGTCCGCCGGTTTACTTTATGCACATCGGCGGCCATGGACGAAACGCCGAGTCACTCGCCGAAGGCGTCAAGGCCATGTGGGATGCCATTAAACAAGTGCGTAAAAAGCATCCCGTACCGCAAGAACGATTTCCGGGTGATGTGCCCGATATCACCGGCAAATACAACACCAAGACGTTGGAAAAGATTCTGGATGCCGAGGGCAGCCTTAACGGGCAGGTGCTGAAATTCACGTTCGGGCGCAGCGCCAGAATGCACGGTGTGGAATTTGGCGCATCCATGGGCCTGTCCACCTGGGCCGCCTTCTCCGGGAATGAGAAGCAGGCGGTCGTCGATGGGGATTTTGCCATGACCGCGGACGAGATCCAGCCGGTGATGCGGACGCTGCGTCAGGCGGGCATCCACATCGTGGCGCTGCACAACCATATGACCGGTGAAACGCCTTCCTACTATTTCCTGCATTATTGGGGCAAGGGCAAGCCCGAGGATCTGGCGAAAGCGATACGGGCAGCGCTGGAGACGCAAAGATGAATTGAGAGTGGGATTCGTGATTTGACGGGTTATACGGGGTCGATCAGCGTGACCAACTTTTCCATCAATATCAGCGAGGCATTATTCGAAAGTTGCTGGCCTTCTTCGATGTACTCCCAGACCGTTGCATCGCTTTTCCAGCCGCCTTGTTTCTTGATCAGCTCGAAGTCTACCCGTTCTCGAGCCGCCGAAGTGGAGAGGCCGCGGCGAAAACTGTGACTGCTCAACTCGGGCACGAAGTCGAACTGACAGGCCTTGCCCAGGGTTTTGAGCAAGTCATTAATTGCCCCTGGGTTCAGAGGCCTGGGCGTCACCTGATCCCAGCGGTTAACCGGCCTAAAGAGCGGGCCGCTATCAATCTCAGCGCTATCCATCCAGGCCTTGATTGCTGTAGCCGGACAACAACCTGGTGTACCGAAAGGTAAGGCGCGGGCCAGCCCTGTCGCCTGTTGATCCGTTTTGGAGCGCGGCAACCGGATGATCAGGCCTTCCGGCTCCCAATTCAGATCACTGATTTGAATGGCCACCAGTTCGCTGCGACGAAAAGCGCCGAAAAAGCCGGTCAACACCAGGGCGATATCCCTATGCTTCTTTTTGCTATCCGGCAAACACCGCAGGTAATCCACCATTTGTGCGATGTGTTCCAGGCGTAGGGCCTTGGCCTTGCGTTTGGGTTGGCCATGAGTGCGACGAATGCCTTCCATGGTTTTCCGCACCAGGGGATCGCGCACCGGATCAGTGACGCCTTGGTAATGGTGCCACTGGCTAATGGCGGTGAGGTGGAGATCTAACGTCCGGGCGTTGAGCGATTCGGCCCTGGCGAGCAGATAGCGCACCACCGTATCTCGGTCAGTCGGCAACCGGCCACCCCATTTCTCAAATTGGCGAATGGCGGATCGGTAGGCCTTGCGGGTGTTATCGGAGGTGGCCGCCTGGAGGTAGTGCCGCAGTGACTCGGATTCCCGATGAGCAATCTGGTTCGATTCCTCATTACGTAATGCTAAGTCGGTGGCCATTTTGGGTGGTTTGGTGTTCATGAATTGGATTCCTATCGGTGTCACCAGAAAGGCGGCTATGTACCGGCGTTACAAGCAGAAGATTTTCAGCTTAATACCATAGCCAACGATAACCTTGATTATCGAAGGTTAAAAATTGAAACTCAAGAAACTTTGATAAGCATAAATATAATGTTATATTACGTGTTACATAATACGTTACTAAATAGTTTGAGAGGAAATCTCCCTATGGCACGCGCCGGAGTCACTTTCCACGATGTCGCCAAAGCCGCCGAAGCCATCAAAACCCAAGGCCAGGAGCCTACGGTGGATCGAGTGCGGGAACATATGGGCACCGGCAGCAAAAGCACCATCGCGCCGCTGCTCAAGCGTTGGCGATCAGACAACGGAGAGGCAGCCGATATCGGTGGACTCCCGAACGACCTGGTGGAGGTAGTGAAATCACTCCACGAGCGGGTACAGCAGATGGCCGACCACCGTATTGAGGAGACCCGTCAGGAATTTGAGGCGTCAAATAAAGAACTCCGCAAAGAATTGGCCGATTCCAAAAACACCATCGCGCAACTTACTGCCCGACAACAGGATCTTGAGAGCCAGATTGAACGGCAGAACAAAGAAAAAAGCGCGTTAGACAAGTCTCTGGAAGATGTGCGTATCAGCCTGGTCAAAGCCGAGGCCCAACGAGACGAAGCCATTGTGCGAACCGCTGAATTAAAGGAAAGTATTGCGGAACTTAAGCAGGAAAATAAGGACATCCGCGATCATTTTGAACATTATCAGCAGCGCACTGCCGAAGACCGTCAGCAAGAACGCGAACAGTTCCGGATCGATACCCAGGGGTTGAAAGACCAGATGCAGGAACTGCAACACCGGTTCGACCAGGCTGAGTCAAGAGCGTCCGAGTTATTTGATGCCAATGCGCAGTTACAAAGCAATGCCGATAAACTTGAACAGACCAATGCGACGCTAAACAGGGATTTGAACGGAAAGGTAGATGAGACCCAGAACCTGAAGCGCAACCTTGAAGACGCCATGACGAAGAACCAGGAATACCAGCATAAAAATGAGCAATTGGCAGAAAAAATAGCAGCTCTCACTGCTCAGAAAGCAGATGTCGATAAGCAAGTGGCCGTGTTATCCCAAGCTTTGAAGGCCACCAAAACCGAGTTGAAAACCATCCAGGATAAAGTGACGTATCTGACCGATGAGAACAAGGTAATTCTTCAGGAAAAGGCGATGATCCTAGGGTCTTGTGGAAGAACCGACAAATTTGCCAAGTTTGCTCGTTTAGGGGCTGGCAACGATTTCTGCATTTGCAGCCAGACGATCAAAACACATCCATTAAATCGTTATAGCGAACTTTGAAGCTGTTTAAACTGCCCTTGGATCACTGCTTTTTCCTGAAGAATCACCTTGTTCTCATCGGTCAGAAATGCCACTTTATCCTGGGCGGTTTTCAGTTCGGCTTTGGTGGTCTCCAGTGCGTGGGATAACACGGCCACTTGCTTATCGACATCTGCTTTCTGAGTGGTGAGCGCGGCCATGTTTTCCGACAATTGCTCATTTTTATGCTGGTATTCCCGGCACCTTGTCACGGCTTCTTCATACTCGTGTTCCAGGTTCTGGATATCTTCCATCTTTGCGTTCAAGTCGCTATTTAGCGCCGCATTGGCCCGTTTTAATTCATCGGCATTTCGTTGTAACTGCGCGTTGATGTCGAATAGCTCGGACGCTCTCGACTCAGTCTGTGCGAGCCGGTGTTGCAGATCCTGAATCTGATCATTTAACCCCTGGTTAACTATACGGAACTGTTCGCGCTCCTGCTGTCGGTCTTCGGCAGTGCGCTGCTGGTAATGTTCGAAATGATCGCGAATATCCCGGTTTTCTTGCCTGAGTTCACTGACACTCTCCTTCAAGTCGTTGGCTCGCGTAAGAGCTTCGTCCCGCTGAGACTCGGCCTTTGCCAGCCTGACGCGTGCGTCTTCCAGGGACTTGTCTTGCAGGCTTTTTTCCTCGGTAATTCGTGCTATCTGGTTCTCAAGGTCCCGTTGTCGGGCAGTAAGTTGCGCGATGGTGTTGTTGGCATAGGTCAACTCTGTGCGGAGTTCTTCCTTTAAAGTCTCGAATTCCTGGCGAGCTTGTTCGATACGGTGGTCGGCCATCTGCTGTACCCGCTCATGCAGGGACTTTACCACCTCGATGAGGTCGTTCGGCAGTCCACTGACATCGGCCGCCTCCCCATTGTCTGACCGCCAACGCTTGAGCAATGGCGCGATGGTGCTTTTGCTGCCGGTGCCCAGATGCTCGCGCACCCTATCCACCGTGGGTTCCTGGCCATGTGTTTTAATGACTTCAGCTGCTTTAGCGATATCGTGATAAGTGACTCCGGCACGGGCCATGGTGATTCCTCTCGGATTATTTAGTAACATATTACATAACACGTAATATAACATTATATATGTGTTTTTCAAGATCGCTTGAATTCAAGATACTAACCACCGATAATCATCCTTATCGTGGGCTAGTTGATCTTGACGTAAATTTTCGACTTGTAACGCCGGTACATAGCCGCCTTTTGAGCGACATCGAAGGAAATCCTATTCATGAACAACAAACCGCCAATACAGGCTAGCAACTTGTCGTTACGTAATAAGGATGCGACCCTGGTTGAACGCCAGGGGCCCGAACCACTACGGCAATACCTCCAGGCAGCGACATCCGACAACACACGTAAAGCCTACCGTTCGGCCATTCGACAATTTGAAAAATGGGGTGGTCGCCTGCCCTCGGATCGGGATACTGTCGTGCGTTACCTGCTGGCCAGAGCCGAATCGCTTAATCCCCGAACCCTGGATCTGCACCTGACCGCTATTAGCCAATGGCACCATTATCAAGGGCTCATCGATCCAGGAAGTGATCCGTTGGTCCGCAAAACCATGGAAGGCGTTCGTCGTACCCATGGCCAACCCAAGCGCAAAGCCAAGGCATTGCGCTTGGAGCACGTCGCCCAAATAGTGAATCATTTGCGGCAACTACCAACCACCAAAAAGAAACTGAGGGATATCGCGCTGGTGTTGACCGGCTTTTTCGGTGCCTTTCGCCGTAGCGAATTGGTGGCCATTCGCTACGGTGATCTGGTGTGGGAACCTGAAGGACTTCTCATCCGGCTGTCTAGTTCCAAGACCGATCAACAAGCCTCCGGCTTAGTGCGAGCATTACCTTTCGGTGCACCAGACTGCTGTCCTGCTACGGCCATGAAAAACTGGATAGAACTGGGTGGCATTAATGAAGGTCCGGTTTTTCGCCCCATTAACCGGTGGGATAAGATTCAGCCTAAAGCGTTGAATCCCAGTGCCATTAATGAATTACTCAAGACTTTGGGTAACGCCTGCCAGTTCGATTTTGTACCGGAATTGAGCAGCCATAGCTTCCGGCGCGGCCTCTCTACATCGGCAGCCCGAGAACGAGTTGATTTTGAGTTGATTAAAAAGCAAGGCGGATGGAAGAGCGATGCCACCGTCTGGGAGTACATTGAAGAAGGACAGCAGCTCTCCAATAACGCTACCCATATATTGATGGAGAAAATGGCGGTTCTTATAGATACCGTTCGGGTAAAAGAGATATGAACATGACAAGAACTATCAGTAAAGTTGCCAAAGAACTGGCTATCAATATAGAAACCGTTCGCTTCTATGAGCGTCGTGGATTAATAGAGCAACCGCCAAAACCCGAGTTGGGCTACCGCCATTATCCCGATGAAACGGTTAATCGCATCCGGTTCATTAAGCGGGCGCAAGAATTGGGGTTTACCCTGGAAGAGATCGCCAACCTGCTAAGCTTGAATGACCGCCCATGTGCTCAGGTGCAGGAGCTGGCCGAGTATAAACTCAGCGCCGTCATGGAAAAAATTGCCGATCTGAAGCGGCTCGAAAGCGCACTCAAGGCATTATTGACGCAATGTCAGAGTAATAACGATGACTCACATTGTCCCATTATCGACTCCCTGCAACCTTAATTAGTTTTACACGGGCATCACAAAAACGTTTGACTCCGTACATCGGTACGGAGATTACACTTGCTCCATACACTGAAATCAGAGGAGTAAGTCGTGTCACAGAAAGAATCCAATCTACCTATTATTGGCGGCGTTATCGCGGCTGTTGGCGCTGGCCTGTGCTGCGCTGGTCCTTTCGTGTTGTTGCTGCTAGGCGTGAGTGGCTCCTGGATTGGTAATTTAACCTTGTTAGAACCTTATCGTCCCATTTTTATCCTGCTGGTTTTAGCCTTATTTGGCTTCGCAGGCTGGAAGGTCTATCGCCCCGTTGAGGACTGTGAGCCAGGCACCGCCTGTGCAGTTCCTCAAGTGCGAAAACGCCGGCAGGTGATCTTTTGGTTAACGGCACTGACTGCGTTGGTGCTAGTCACCAGCAATTATTGGATTGTCTGGTTTGCCTGAATACTTTCTTACCGCTCACTTTTATTAATGACTTAATACGTTACTGGAGAAAATGATGAAGAAAATTGCCTTGTTGTCTTTGCTAGCCTTGACCAGCCTGACCGCTTTTGCTGCGCCGAAAACAGTTACTTTGGAAGTTCCAACCATGAACTGTGTGACCTGCCCCTTTACGGTCAAAAATGCCTTAAAAAATGTTGAGGGTGTGAGTAAAGCTGAAGTCACCTTTGAAACCAAATTGGCAGTTGTCACATTCGACGACGAAAAAACCACAGTAAAAGCACTGACCGAAGCCACCACTAATGCGGGTTATCCATCAACGCTCAAGGAGTAAAGCATGGAAATGCTAATACAGTTACTGACCCGTTTCGGCGATAAGATTAGCTCATTGGGCGCGCTGGTTTCTGCTATGGGATGCGCCATGTGTTTCCCGGCCATCGCCAGCCTGGGCGCTGCGGTCGGGTTGGGTTTTCTCAGCCAATGGGAAGGTTTGTTTGTTAATACCCTGTTACCGTTGTTTGCCTGGATTGCCCTGGTACTCAACGGACTTGGCTGGTTCAGCCACCGGCAATGGCACCGTAGTGCGCTGGGTGTGGTCGGCCCCATTTTATTGCTGTTATCGCTCTATCCGTTTTTCCAATACGGCTGGAGCAGCTATGTCACCTATTCAGCGTTAGGTCTGATGGTTGCCGTATCGCTTTGGGATATTTTTTCACCCGCGAATAAACGCTGTGATGATGACAGCTGTGCTGTTTAACACGACGCAATGCCTGACTACTATTTGAGGAAAACGAATGATCTTACTATCGATAGAAGGGATGACCTGTCCAAGTTGCGTCGCTCACGTTAAAGAAGCGCTCGATGCGATCGAAGGCGTGAATAAGGTTGAAATATCTTATGAAAACGCCAGCGCAACGATCACCACAAACGGTGGGGTCAGCGTAACCGATCTCATTGGAGCGATTGAAGCCCTGGGTTATACCGCAAAAGAAAACCCCTTAGCGGAAAACACAGCACCGAACGCCTACTGTGACAACGAAAATACCAGCAACACAGAAAGCAACCGAACTCAACATGTGGCGATTATCGGTACGGGTTCCGGCGCTTTTGCCTGTGCTATCAAAGCCGCTGAAGGTGGTGCCAAGGTCACTCTTATTGAGGGAGCCGATGTGATTGGCGGCTGTTGCGTGAATGTCGGCTGCGTACCCTCAAAAATTTTGATCCGCGCCGCTCAATTGGCACAGCAGCAACGCAATAATCCCTTTGCCGGACTGGAAAATCATGCGCCCCAATTGAGTCGAGCCTTGTTGGCTCAGCAGCAGACCGCTCGAGTCGAAGAGCTGCGCGCTGCAAAGTATCAGAAAATTCTAGAGACAAATCCTGCGCTTAGTTTACTTAAAGGTTGGGCGCAATTTAAAAATGCAAACACCCTGATAGTCAGAAAAAATGATGGCACTGAGCAGGAAATCTTTGCTGATAAAATCCTGATCGCCACTGGCTCCACGCCAACCATTCCTCCCATCGAGGGGCTGGCCGAAACGCCTTACTGGACCTCTACCGAAGCGCTGTTTGCCGAGGAATTGCCGCAGCACCTGGTGGTGATTGGTTCATCGGTCGTGGCGCTAGAAATTGCCCAGGCTTACCGACGATTGGGCAGTGAAGTCACCGTGTTGGCAAGACACTCACTACTTTACAGTGAAGACCCCATAATCGGTGAAAAACTGGCGGGCTGTTTTGAAAAAGAAGGCATTCGAGTTTTAAACAACACGCAAGCCACCCAAGTGACCCACGATGGAAATCAATTCACCCTGAACACTAATGCAGGCGAGCTCAGTTGTGATCGTTTGCTGGTAAGCACCGGGCGACACGCCAATACCAGCCAACTCAATCTGGACGCGGTGGGTGTCACCACCAACAAAAAGGGCGAAATCGTTGTTAACGAACGCATGGAAACCAATGTTGCTGGTATTTACGCTGCCGGTGACTGCTCTAACATGCCGCAATTTGTCTATGTCGCCGCGGCCGCCGGTAGCCGTGCTGGTATCAATATGACGGGCGGCAACGCCAAACTGGATCTGTCCACCATGCCCGCCGTGATCTTTACCGATCCACAGGTGGCTACCGTCGGACTGACCGAGGAGCAAGCCAGGGCTCAGGATATTGAGACCGACAGCCGCGTACTGGGTATGGAAAATGTCCCACGTGCGTTAGCCAACTTTGAAACCGACGGTTTTATCAAACTGGTCACAGAGAAGGAAACGGGGTTGTTGCTAGGCGCGCAGATCCTGGCTCACGAAGGCGGCGAACTGATCCAGAGTGCGGCTTTAGCCATCCGCAACCGTATGACGGTGACGGAATTAGCCGACCAGCTTTTCCCTTACCTCACCATGGTGGAAGGTTTGAAGCTCTGCGCGCAAACCTTTAACAAGGATGTCAAAGAACTGTCCTGTTGTGCAGGATAGGAGAGGGCAGTATGGGAACGGCACCCGCCACGCATTCACTGACAGCCCCAACGGTCAATGCGTTGGCGGATGGATTGAACAAGGGTGAATTCGTTCCTTTTTACCAGCCTCTATGGGATGTTCAACACCAATGCTGGGAAGGCGCTGAAACGCTCATTCGCTGGCAACATCCAACTGAAGGATTGATCCAGTCAGACACCTTTATTCCCGTTGCCGAACAAAGCGGATTAATTCTGGAACTGGGCGCGTTTGTCTTACGGGCGGCCTGTCAACAGATGATGCATTGGCGTCAACGCGGTTTACCCGAGGGTATCATCGCGATCAACGTCTCTGCCTACAAATCCACCAACCTGACTTTGTCGAAGACCTTGCCAGGATATTGCGTGATACGGGACTGCCTGCTCCGGCATTGGAACTGGAATTACCCGAAACACTGGCCCTGGAGGATACGCCAATCCTGATCGAAAACCTGCATCGCTGCCAGGCGCTGGGCATTCGCCTGTCCATCGACGATTTTGGTACCGGGAGTTCGTCGCTGGCACGCTTGCAATGCTGCCCAGTGACCCGCCTAAAAATCGACAAAACCTTTGTCACGCATATGACAACCGAGCCAAAGGATCGCGCCATTACCGAAAGCGTCATCACCCTTGGCCATAACCTGAATTTATCCATCGTCGCGGAAGGGGTTGAGACGGCCACTCAACAACAACTTTTAGAGAAGCTTGGCTGTGATGTATTACATGGCTATCGGCTGGCGCGGCCAGCCGATGCCGAAACGACTGAAGCGTTGTGGCCAGGCCGCAGTGTTTGAAACGAACGGAGACAAACCCATGTCAAAAGCCGCCGTGTCAAAAGATGTGTCACGATACTTTGAGGTGATCCCCGACTTTGCGGCATTCATGGATGCCGATGGGCAGGCACTCGAATTTCCCCTGACGATCTCGCAACTGGCGAAAGCCGCGCAAACCACAGTGCATACCGTCAGGAATTACGTCTTGGAAAATTTGGTACTTTGCCCAGAGCATTCCGCGGGTGGTTTCGGTTTATACAATCAATGCGCTTTAAACCGGCTGCGCTTCATTCGCGCAGCGCGTGCGGCGGGCCTGCTGATCCTGGATATAAAACCCTTGCTCTACGCCATCAACGAAGGCGACCAGCAAGCCTGTGAAGCCGCCATGCGCGAACTGCAAACCAAAATTGATGAACGCCAGGCTTACTTGCAGGCATTGGATTCACAGCTGTCGGAGCTGCGCCAACTGGCCTGATCGCCATAACAAAGGAGTATACGATGTCAGAGAAATGTGAAACCGGCCCCCACGACTGGGTAGCCAATAAAGGCCGATTTATTCTCACCTGGGTATTGCCAGCGATACTCATAGTGATTACCGGCATGATGCAACTTGCACCGTGGATGACCGGCAGTATCTGGGCGATCGCTTTAAGTTGGATGGGATATGCCTGTTTAAGAAATGCGAGTCAATGTGGGCGAATGCATTGTTTTTTCAGCGGGCCATTTTTTCTGGGTTCCGCCATGTTGGCATTAGGCATTGGGATGCAGTGGATACAATGGCTCACCTTTAACGGATTAGGACTCTCTTTACTGATCGGTACACCACTGGTTTGCGTGTTACCGGAGATGTTCTGGGGAACTTACAAAGTTGCGACAAACGGCAAAGAAGAATGAATGCGATAGTGAAGCGCGCTACAAACTCTATAAAACGCCTCTGGTCACTTGTAGTGTATGCATTTCAATCGCCGGTTCAGGATTCTCACTCAAAACGGCGTACCGCGATCCTCTTTAGTCTGGTGCTGGTCGTCCACTTGGTTGTCCTGCCAGCGCATGAACTGGGTTCCGATATTGGCTTGCGTTCTTTTGCACATCTTAATCTGAGAATCGCGCTATTTGCGTTTTTGTTCGCAACGCTGGAGAGCGTTCTCATCAATTTATGGGTTCAACTGATACGCAAGAAGACCCATTGCAGAACGGCACCAGCGGCGGGCGGCATAGTTATCGGGATTGTAAGCCCCCTGTTGTGTTGTACCCCGCTGCTGCCGACCATCTTAAGTTTTATCGCCATTTTGTTTCCTTCCGCTGTTTCTGGTATGGGTCTCAAAATTCAGTATGCGGTCAATGTGTATCAAACCGAACTGTTGCTGTTGGCGTTGGTATTACTGTTGTTTGCGATTGTTCAAAATGCTTGGCATCTCAATTCAGGCGACGTAATGGCAGGCCATCACAAGGAATAAAGCAATGAAAGCCACTTGCGACTAATCTAGGCATATCCAAATGACGACTAGAAACCTGATAACTATAACGCGATGCTTTTACACAATAATGCATCTATCAGAGAAAATTTAAGTCGATGGCCGCTATCTATCAGACAGCTTATCCACGAATTAAATCTAATATCACCGAAGATGAGTTAGGGGATGTCTATACACCTACGCCGGAAGATCAGAAGTTTGCACTGCGTCACTGTAAACGAACCAGCGCATCCTTTTTGGGGCTCCTGATTCAGCTAAAAATCACGCAGCGATTGGGCCGGTTCGTAAACCTGGGTGAAATACCAAAGGTGATCATCACGCACATTAAAAATCAGTGCCGTTCGCGGGTGACACTGAAGGATCTCCAAACCTATTACACATCGGGCGCGAAGGATCGTCACGTAAAGCTGATTCGGCGCCATCTTAATATAAAAGCCTACGATGCGGCCAAGACCTCTGAATTGGCACAGATTTGGGCACTTGAGGCAGCGACTACCAAAGAAGCATTACCGGATATCATCAATGTCACGTTGGAATATTTGGTCAAAGAGCGATACGAGTTACCGGCGTTCAGTGTACTTGAGCGGATATGTCAGGCGGCCAGGGCCGAAGTCAACACTCGGTATTACGATCAATTGTGTGGCTTTTTAGAGTCTGAAAGTCGCCAATGCATCAACGATATTCTTCGATCTAGCACAGGACTGAATGGTTTTGGTTGGAGCACGCTGAAAAATGAACCCAAACGCCCGACCCCTCGCAATATCCATGCGTACATCCAATACCTGGAATGGCTTACATCCCTGCAAACACTTTTGCCCACGGATTTGGGGTTGCCGCCAGTTAAACACCAGCAGTTTATCAACGAGGCCAAGGCCCTGGATTACGCCGAATTGATGAAACTAAAGCTGAACAAGCGACTCGCACTCGTCATCGTTTTAATCCGGCACCAATACGCACAAACACTGGATAACGCCGCCGATATTTTTATCAAGATGTTGTTAAAAATGGATCGCTCGGCGCAGAAGCTGTTGGAGAAGTACCTTGCAGACCATCAAAAGCAAACCGATCATTTGATTTCTGTGTTGTCTGGGACGGTCAAGGTGTATCTTGATAAACCCGATTCGGTGGCAGCTTTTGATCCGATACTGGGAAAGAACAGTGATCAGCTAATGCAAATGTGCGAACAATATATGTCATTCGCAGGCAACAACTATTTGCCGTTTATGGTTCGACTCTATAAAAAGCAACGATCCACCTTGTTTCGTACGATTGAAATACTCAACCTGGCATCGGCCACGGAAGACAAGGACTTGCTCAATGCGTTCCAGTTTATTTTGACGCACAAAAAGCGTCGCACGGAGTTCCTGTCAATTCAAAGCGATCCGAACGATCCCTCTTCCAGAAATGTCATTAATATTCGCTGGATTCGCGAAAGCTGGTGGAAATTAGTCACGGGAAAATCAACCAAATCAGCACAGGTGTCGGAGGTTAATAAAACCTGTTTTGAGCTGTGTGTGTTTGAACGGATCGCTGAAGAACTAAGTACCGGTGACTTGTTCATTCCCTACAGTGAAACCTTCGATGATTACCGGGAGCAGATGATCACCTGGGAAGAATACGAAGCGCAGTTGCCTACCTATTGCGAGGAGGTAGGGCTCGTCGCCGGTGATACTGAATTTACAACAACGCTGAAGAAGTCCATGGAAACGAGCTGCCGGAAAGCTGACAGCCAATTCCCGGAGGACGAACTGGTTCGTATTGAAAACGGGAATCTGATTATCGGTAAACCAAAGCCTGATCAACCCTTACCTGAAGTCGAAGAAATTGGAGCGCTTTTGCGCGATCGGTTGGACAAAATCAACCTGCTTGATGTGATTATCAATGTCGAAAAGTGGCTGAACCTGAATAAACATTTTGGCCCGTTGTCGGGCTTCGAATCACGTATCAGCGACCCGGAGTTACGTTTTGTCCTGACCGTGTTTTGTTACGGTACCAACATTGGTCCCACCGAAACCGTGCGATCTGTGCAGGGCGTTTCTCGCAAGCAAGTCGCCTGGCTTAACTTAAAACGCACGACGGAAGCGCGTCTCGATAAAGCTATTGCGAAGATCAATAGCGAGTATAAGAAATACCGGCTCATTGAGTGTTGGGGATCAGGCAGCAGTGTGTCCGCTGATGGAAAGCTTTGGGATCTCTACGAAGATAATTTGCTATCTGAATACCATATTCGGTATGGCAGCTATGGCGGCATTGCCTATTACCACGTCTCGGACACCTATATTGCATTGTTCAGCCGGTTTATTCCCTGCGGTGTCTACGAGGCGATTTATATCTTGGACGGCCTACTCAACGATGAATCTGATTTTAATCCGGACACCGTTCACGGCGATACACAGACGCAATCCACACCCGTCTTTGGCCTGGCGTACTTGCTGGGCATAAAGCTCATGCCCCGTATCCGAAATATCAAAGATCTCAGCTTTTATAAGCCTGATCGCTCCATGGTACTCAAGCATATTCAGTCTTTGTTCAAGGAGCCGATCAAGTGGGATCTCATTGAAAAGCACTATGCGGATATGATGCGAACGGCCATGTCAGTTAAAGCAGGGAAAATCACCGCTTCGACAATCCTGCGCCGGTTCGGCACCAAGAACCGGAAAAACAAGCTGTACTTTGCGTTCCGTGAACTCGGGCGCGTGGTCAGAACCATGTTTTTGCTGGAATACATTACCGACGTTGATCTGCGCAAAACAATCCAGGCAGCGACCTGTAAGAGCGAAGAGTTCAATGAGTTTGCCCGGTGGTTGTTTTTTGCTAATGGCGGGAAAATTCCTGCAAACTTGAGACACGAACAAAGCAAACCTAGGTAGTGTTCCAAGTATTTTGTGGCTACTCCGTGAAACCGTTTTATCCACGCTTTCAGACGGCTGTGATAGGCGTTAACATTTTGAATGTGAAAGACTTTATCTATCACCTTAACTCCTCCTGCCACATCTAAGCGCTTGTGTATTAAATCATTTTTCTCAGAAAGAGCTATGTAGGGCTTATAGCCATCACTACACAACACACTGTCTTTCTCTAATTTCCCTGCTAGCTCCTGATGCAGAGCTGCCGATGTAACACTTGGCACAACGGCTTCATACGTATTCTTAGCTCGGTCTCTGACCGTTAAAACTGGCACCCAATCATCCTTTGAACGCCCCCGTTTTTTCGCTTTCATCCCTCTTTTACGGGGCTGACGAGTCATCCGTTTTGAGCCTTTCTCTGAGTAGGGAAAAAGTGTTTCGTCTGCCTCGATAATGCCTTCTAATTTGCTCGCTTTCAGTGCTGATGGTAGCGCCAAGAATCGGTGCCGCCACCTGAACGATGTTTCAAGGTGGAGGCCACATTCTTCGGCACATTTACGCAATGGCTTACTGTCCAGCATACAGCGAATATATTCTAACCAAAGCTCTTTGTACCTCAGTCGAGCTAGCGGTGTCGCCGTTGTCGCTACAAAGGTTTTGCCGCAGTTCTTGCAGCGATAACGCTGCATCTTGTTTACCTTACCGTGCCGATTGATCAGTGAGCTATGGCAGTGTGGACATTCAGGGTTTTCAACCATCCGCTCCTCAAGCTCTGTTATCAACTGTGAGACGCTATCAGTGCCTTTCAGCAGCTTCTCAACATAACGGGTTTGACTATCTGTTAAGTGTTCTAACTCGGCTATAAGCTTTGTAAATTGTGCTGGGAGCATGATCAATTCTCAATGACTGTATTCATATACAGTGTAGCAACAATTTAGCAGAACATAGCCTTTGGGAAAGGTACTCATATATGTCCAAGGAATGGAATTGAACGTATGGGCGTATATAACACAAAAGATGAATTGCGGCGCTCAGAACTTAGATTAGGGATCGTGGGAAGAGGGGAAGGTGTTGACAAGCTAGATGTCTGGCTGGATTTATGTCGAACTGGTATTTTAGCCAAAGAAAGCCATCTTTCAAATCTATTTAAAGGCTTTGGAGGGGTGTCATTGGATTATGGGTTTCATACCCAATTACTTTCGTCTCCGGGCTACACACGCACTATTCAAAAATCATCAATTGTCAAAGTTGGTAAAAATAAAACGCGAGAGGAGCGAGTTGTCGATGCCGTTAACTTGTTTTATGAGCAGATACAATTTCTTGCGGAAAATCGTTCAATTGATGTAATCATCTGTGTAATTCCTGATGAAATGTTTATCTCTCTGACAAAAAGAGAAAAGCATTCAACAGAGGACACTGGGAAAGTTGAACTCTATCTGGAACATGATTTCAGAAGGCTCCTAAAAGCAAAGTGTATGCATCTCGGTGTACCACTGCAGTTAGTTGTTGAGAGCACATTGTTAACGGGTAAAGCTAACAGAGGCAATCAGGATGATGCGACACGAGCTTGGAATTTTGCAACAGCTCTCTATTACAAGGGTAACAAAACAGTTCCCTGGCGGTTAAAAGAAGAGCGATTTAAACCCAAAAGTTGTTATGTTGGAATAGGGTTTTATCGAAGCAGAGATGGTGAAACGATCTCAACAAGCCTTGCTCAGGTGTTCGATGAATTCGGACACGGTGTCATTCTCCGTGGCACGCCCGTTGTAATAGACAAAAATGATAAACGACCATATATGTCTGAGCAACAAGCCTATGATTTGTTGAGCTCAGCATTGTCAGAATATGGTAAAGCACTAATGCACATGCCTGCAAGGATTGTCATCCATAAGACTTCGAAGTTTAGAGATACTGAGATTAAAGGATTTAATCGTGTACTTGAGGAAAAGAGCATCAGTGCAAAGGACTTTGTTTCGATAACAAACACTGACATGCGTTTGTTCAGCGATTCAAACTATCCACCGGTAAGAGGTACTTTACTTTCAATCAATGAAAATGAAGGTATTCTGTACACACGAGGAACCATAGATTTTTATCAAGGAAGTAGTCAATATTCTGCAAAACGATGATATTAGAAAATACAAATACAATTCTAGTGATATCTCGATTGTTCGAATAGAGGAATCATTTAAATGAGTAACAAAACGCGAGTAGATATGATCATCGAAACCTTGCGTGATCATAAGGGTGAAAAGCTGACCGCACGTGAGCTTGCCAAGCTTTTTCTCGAACGCTATCCAGCCGAAATGGCTGAGAAGATGAAGAATCCCAACTACGCCAATGACGAAGAGCTTATCGCACAACTGGCGGCAGAAGTTGGTGGTCAGAGAACACGTCGAGCCAAAGTGAAGTGCATCAATATTAAAACTCGCGAAAAACCAAGGCCACGTTTGTATTACTGGGAAGATAATCCGCAGGAAGAAGACTTAAGCGCAGTGGATGATGAACTGCACGAAGCGGAAGATCTTAAATTAAAAGAGCACGACCTATATCCCATACTTATCGAGTTTTTAAATAAGGATATGGGTCTGTACTGTCATCGTATTGATGAAAAAACGTCGAAGAATAGCCAAGGCGCAGGCGGTAATCATTGGCTACATCCTGACATTGTAGCCATGGAGCCATTGGATAAAAGTTGGTCTCAGGTTGTAAAAACATGCGTGAGATTCGGTAACGACAAATCAGTAAGGCTCTGGTCCTTTGAAGTAAAAAAAGAACTTACCCGTGCAAATGTGAGGAAGTGCTTTTTCCAAGCAGTCTCTAACTCAAGTTGGGCTAACTTCGGATACTTAGTTTCAACAGGTATCTCAGATGGTGTGGAGCCTGAACTCCAAATGCTTTGCTCATTGCACGGAATAGGGGTGTTGTTACTTGATGTTGGAGATTTATATAACAGCCAAATTCTTATACCAGCAAAGGAAAAATCTGATATCGACTGGGTATCGGCAAATCGTATCGTAGAGGAAAACCCAGATTTCATGAATTATATTAAGCAAGTTGGTATATATCACCAAACAGGAGAACTGATACCAAGTGTATGGAATAAATAGCGAATGACACGGACGAGATAAAACGATCGCTATGTCTAATACTGTTTAGTATTAGACATTGCTTTTATGTGACCGGTCGCGAAGCGACAGAACACCACGGGTTTACCCGAGGATGAATGAGTCCGAGGCCTGTATGCTACGAAGATGGAAGTTCGAGTCTCATCACATGGTCTATATAGACTTCAATATCACGTAGTCTGGGTAACTAAATACAGGCGTCGGATACTGAAGCCTTTCGTCGTGGAGTATTTGCGCAAAGTGTTGCCGAAGCTGCTTCGAGGTATGCCCGGCGTAACGATAGAGCGAATGGGCTTTGATAATGACCATATGCACATGCTGATGGTCATCCCTCCGAAATACTCGATAGCAGAAGTGATGGGCAAACTCAAAGCCCAGTCAGCGTCAAACATGAGAAAGACATTCAAATGGCTGGGAAAGGTCTATTGGAATGAAAATATTGTTTGGTCGCCGGGTTACTTCGTAAGCAGCGTAGACTTAGACGAGCACACAATACGGAACTACGTTGAGCATCAAGGTCGGAAGGATTCAGATCAGCTCCGAATGGAGCTGTAACCGTAAGAACCCCGGGCATGCCCGGGGGAATCTATTAAATTCTTCCCGTGAGGTGTGTATGCTGCCACAACACTATAGATTACAAAACAATCAAGATGGTCATTCATTCCCGCAATGTTTCTCGATCGGGATGATATTTTTTTCGCAACGCTCATCGCGTTTACAGTATAATTGCTAGTTAAGCTCTATAAGTCGGAGGTCACTTATGTGCAAAGCTCTGCAGCATTTAGAAATGGTTAACGTTTCTAAGAAGTCTGCCACAGGTTTTGCGCGCAATTTACTCCACGCTTACCTCACCGTGTAATAGCGTTGCGCAGGTTTTATGCAGTTAAAATTGGGCGGTCAGGCCGAAGTAAAAGCTGCGACCCGGGGCGGGCTCGAAATAACCCCGACTGCTTACTTCCCGGTCGGCATTGGCGTTTACTCTGACATTCGAAAAATACATCTTATCGAACAGATTACGCACACCGGCCTGAATTCGCAAAGTAGAAGTAACATCATAGCCAACCCGGCCGTTCACCAGCCAATACTGTGCTATTTTCGTTGTATTGCTGTTTTCTGCATAGTAGTTACCGCTGAATGTACCTTCCAATTCCACTCGCCATGCATTTTGTTGCCAGTTGAGCTGATTAACCCATTGAATTTGGGGTAAGCCCGGCATCCGGTTGCCATTCAGGTTGTCGCCGCTGAGTGCGGCAAAGTCACCAAACTCATAGCGGGCCAGTGTCAGCGCGCTACGCCATTGCCAGTGTTGGTTAAGTTGCCACTGAAGGGCCGTTTCAAGGCCATGGCGATTGGTCTTGCCGGCATTTTCATAAAATGCCCGACCGTCAATCTCGTAGGCAATGAGTTCGTCGGTAACGCGGATTGAAAACAGCGCTACATCATAACTTAAATCGTTGTACTGGCCGCGCCAACCGAGCTCAAGACTCACGGTATCCTGGGGTTTTAAGATGGGATTGAAGCCGCTGCCCTGCGGGTTGGCAAACTCGGTAAAGGTAGGTGACTCGTAGGCTGAAGCGACATTGGCGTACCATTGGTGTTGCGTGCCTGGCCGATAGCTTATACCAATGTTGCCATTCCATTGGTGATAGTGGCGCTCGCCTGAGCCTACCGCACTAAGGCCGAGCCGGTCGTTTATCGACATTGCAAGATCATCATAACGCACGCCGGTGGTCAGGGTGAGGGTGTCAAAGAGCAACCAGTCGACAATGGCAAATACGCCAACTGAAGTGGCTTGCTGCAATTCATCTGCGGTTTGCTGCGTGACAACTTTATCCGGAGTGACTCTAAATCGGGTGCGGTCGTCTTCCTGACGGCGGATTTCTGCGCCTGCGGTATACCTTACTGGCCAGCCAGCGTTCTGCCAGTCCTGAGAAAGCTCAATACTGCCGCCATAAAACCAACGGTCGTACCTAATCAGACTGCTGCCAGGAAAGGGTAGCTGCTGGGTAAAGTTGCGGTGAGTAGCAAAGGTATTGGCAGACCAACTGCCATATAAGATGTCCTCATCGTGGTAAACCAGTCCGATGGTTTGCTGTGCCACTTGCTGCCCGCTGTTTAGCCTGCTGGCCATAAAGGTAGCCTGGCGTCGATCTGAAGCCACTTGCGCGACAGTAAGGCCTCCCGGATCCTGTGCTTCAGGCATATCCATCAGCGAGGTGATTATCGTAAAGCTTTTAGTGTCACTGAGGTCCCAGCGCAGTTTACCGCGCAGGGTACTTTTCTTTACCTGACTTTGCTCCCGGTAGCCGGCAAAGTTAAGGTGGCTTATGCTGATAACCGCGTCGATGTCGTTCTCGCGGGTACCAGCCTGCAGGTTTACTTTATAAAAATCATGGCTGCCGACATTCAGACTGGCATTAACTCCTTGCAGGCTATCGCCGGTCACAGTGGTGATATCAATTGCGCCGCCAGCACCATTACCGTACTGCACTGCTGCTGCGCCCCGGATAACCTGTAATTGTTCAACGCTGTTTAAATCAATATCATCCACCTGGGTTTGGCCGTCAGGCAATGTGTAAGGGATGTCATCAACCTGCAATTGCAGGCCGCGCACACCAAACGGAGCGCGCGAACCGAAACCGCGGATGGATATCCGCAGGTTCTGAGCAAAGTTGTAGCGATTCTGAAAATATACGCCAGGCACAAACTTAAGCGCTTCGTTTAATTGCAGTGCTTCCTGCAGTTGCAGTTCCTGCCGGGCATCGAGTAGCGAAACTGCCGCCGGGGTAGCAAAGAGATCCCGTGATAATCTCGTTGAAGTCACCTTTACTACTTCAATATCTTCAGCTGCTGGTGGTCCCGCTGATGGTGTTACTGCTGCAGCAAGCAGAGGCGGGCTCATGAGAAGTATGGTTAATGTTAGTGAGGTCATTAGGTGATGCTGAGTCATATTGGCCTTGCTGATTCAGTCGTTAGTTGTCGATGTGTCGCGAACAGGTGAGTTCATGAAGTCATCGCTTTATAGGGGTTATTTCCGTTTTGCGGGCAGGGGATCAGGGACGAAAGCGAACATGTTCCCGTTGCAGGTCCTTTATGCTGCTGCAGCCCATGAGTCGCATGTCGCGTTCAATTTCAGCCTGCATGAGCTTAAGGACCCGCTCCACACCTGGTTGTCCGGCCGCCGCCAGTGCATACAGGTACATCCGCCCAATTCCCACCGCTTTTGCGCCCAGCGCCAGTGCTTTGAGTACATGTGAGCCACGCTGCACGCCGCTGTCAAAAAGAACGTCGATATCATTGCCTACTGCGTCGACAATTTCGGCCAGTTGATCAAAAGAGCTGCGTGAGCCGTCAAGTTGGCGCCCGCCGTGATTAGAAATCACGATACCGGTGCAGCCAATGTCTACTGCACGCCTGGCATCTTCAACGCTCATAATGCCTTTTAAACAGAACTGACCATCCCAAAAATCAACCATGTCGGCCACATCCTGCCAGTTCATTGCCGGATCCAGCATATTGGTAAAATAATCACCGATAGAGCTGCTGCCGCCGTCCATGTCAATATGGGCCTGCAGTTGTGGTAGGGAGAATTTTTCGTGGAGCAGATAGTTGATGCCCCAGGCGGGTTTACTGGCAAATTCAACCATGCCGCCCAGGGTCAGACGAAAGGGTATCGAAAAGCCGGTACGTAAATCCCGCTCCCGATTGCCACCGGTGATTGAGTCTACCGTCAGCATCATAACTTGTATGCCACTGGCTTTCGCCCGTTCCATCATGGCCCGGTTAAGCTCGCGGTCTTTGTGAAAATAAAACTGATACACCTGGGGAATATCAAAATCCTGTGCAATTTTCTCCATCGACACGGTGCCCAGCGACGACACGCCGAACATAGTGCCAAACTTTTCGGCGGCGGCCGCAACTGCATATTCACCTCGGTGGTGATATAACCGTTGCAGGGCGGTAGGAGAGCAGTACATAGGTAATTCAAGTCGCTGACCCATCACCTCGATACTCAGATCAACATCTTTGACACCGCGAAGTACCCCGGGAATTAAATCACACTGATTAAAGGCTTCAGTGTTACGCCGCATGGTTACCTCGTCATCGGCACCACCGTCGATGTAATTGTAGATTGGGCCTGGCAGGCGTTTTCTCGCCAGGGTTCTGAAGTCCTGATAGTTATAGCATTGGTTTAAGCGCATAGCGTGTTACTGCCTCTGTTCGTTACTGCGATTGGGGTGGGGGCGAAGGTGAGCGTTGCTCAATAGTTCCCCGATCGGCCTGGATGTATAAAAACTGGTTAGCCGGAATATTGTGAAACGTACTGACACTTCCTGTTTTGTCTGGCCATTCAATAGTAATGGTGTCGGCCTGGCTGGCGTCACCCAAACCAAAGTGCAGGGTTGACGGCGCACCGCTTAAAAATCCGCCGCCTGCGCGTACTTCCTGCAACTGGGTAGTGTTGCCGGTAGTCACATGCACTTTAGCGCCCAGTGCCCGGGTGTTTTGCGTACTATCGCGCAGGGTGATGGATAAGTAGTTGTTGCTGGCGTCATCGTTGTGACGATTGGCATACAGTACCGGTCGCTGTTCGTGGTTACTGACCACAATATCCACATCACCATCCCGGTCGTAGTCCATGCAGACCACGCCGCGGCCAGAAAAGGTATCGGTGATCCCCCACTGACGACTGCGTTCTGTGAATGTACCGTCCTGATTAGAAATAAAAAGCCGACTCGGGGTGTTCTCAAACTCAGCCATGGCTTGCTTCAGGCGACGATACGCCAGCGGGTTACCAAGATGGCGGCTGAGTTGTGGCGGCAGATCAAAGCCGTTAACGTGAAATAAATCCAACCAGCCATCGTTATTAAAGTCGGCAAAGCATGCGCCCCAAGCCCATAGCCCTTCGGCCACACCAGCCTGTGTTGTTGCATCCTCCAGCCGACCCTGGTGATTGTGGTACAGGCGGTTACCACTGACCCCCCAGCTACCTTCCGGCTTGCCGTTCGGGTCCCAGATACTGCTAACAAACCAATCCAGGTAGCCATCGTTATCATAGTCTGCAACGGCTGCCCCCATGCCATTCTGATCTGAAATCTCATGAGCGTGGGTCTCTCTAGCAAAAGTACCGTCGCGGAGGTTTTTATACACCTGGCTGGTTTCAAAATCTGCTGCAAACAACAAATCCAGCCAGCCATCATTATTGATGTCGGTAAAGTTAGCGGTAAATGTAAAGTCTGCATTGCCTACCAAATCTGTAAGGCCTGCCTCGGTATCCAGACCTTCAAACCAGATCCCCTCCGAGCTGCTTATGTTGCTCCACAGGTGGGTTGGCTGTTCGCCGCCCAGTCCGGGGCCGCGCCAATGGTTGGTCAGCATGTCTACGGTGCCATCTTTATTTACATCGGCAAAAGCAAAAGACCAACTGGTAAGCTGTATTTGTAATCCGATGTCAGCGGCAACATGCAACTTTTGTTGCGCATCGTTGAGGTATAACGTGGGAAGCTGGGAGTCTGGCAACTGCATCTTTTGACCGGTGATGGATGGCAGTTCGGGCTGTAGCAGATTAGAGGTGAATAAATCTAGATCGCCGTCGCCGTCAATATCTACCATGGCTGCACCGTTAGACAGTTCAACGCTGGTTAATCCCCACACTTTACTGACATCGCTAAAGGTGCCGTTTCGTTCATTTTTATACAGTACGTCCGCTGCCGCGTCTCCGGTTGCAAAAAATAGATCCGGCCAGCAGTCACCATCAATATCGCCGGCCGCCAGTCCACCGCTAAAGATCAGGCGTTGTGCCGAAGACAGGGTATAGTTCTCCCAATTGATGTGATGTTTGTGAGCTAACCCGGCACTCACAGCCACTTCATCAAAGCGTTTGGCGCTTTGATGGGGGCTATGGTGCTTGGCAAGAGACTGATGCGTCGGTGCAGAGCGGGAACAGCCAAATGCGTCATCGCTAAGCAACGCAGCAGGGAGTGCTGGCCCCGGGGTCTGATGAGGCAGACTGGTGTGAGTTGCCTCCAGGTGTATGGCTACAGGTTGAGGAGGAGGCATATGACCGCGAAATTCTGCTACGAGGCGGTGCTCGTCAGGGGCTGGTGCATTGCTATCAGGTACCCATTTCGCCATACAGGCTCTATCGGTAATACAAGGATCGGTAAGGCTGGCTAGAAAGGCCTTTAAATCGTCTATCTGCGTTACTGTTAGGGTCAGGCCGTCAGGCAGCAGGCTGCTGCCTGCGGCTTGCTCTCGGTTAAGCTGAGCCAGTGCACCCTGGGTGTGTTGTTTACTGTCGCTAAGCAACCCGGCAACGTGCTTCAATTGCGGGTTGTTAGCAAAACTAAAGTCAAACTGACTAACCGACTCATCCGGTGCCAAATGATGCGCAATGATGGCATCAAGATCCGTGAAAGCGCCAGCGTGAGTGTAGGGGGCGGTTGCCGTCACGTTTAGTAGTGAGGGAGTACGAAATCCGTATCGGTCTTTGTCTTGTTGTGTTACGCCGCGGCGGCCAAAATCTTCCCCATTGGGTTGTTTACCACGTCCAATCTGCACCGCAGCAATATTATGAAATTTCTCATCTGTAAAAATTGGCGGCGTATGGCAGTTTATACAACCTGCACCGCCCTTATCCGGGCTGGTTAAAAATAGCTTTGCGCCGCGCTTCTGACTGGCCGTCAGTGCGTTGGTTTTACCGTTAACATAGTCAAACCAGGGGGCATCCAGCAAGATTTGAGTAGACTGATAATAGGAGATAGCAGTTTCGATATTGGCAAATGTAATCAGCGAATTCGAGCTGCCAGTGGGTGAGGCGAAGGCCTGCCGAAAGAGCTGCAGCCACTGCTGCACATTTTCGCTTTGTTTGAGCCGTTCGATCAGTGCGTGGCGTACCCCTTCGTTAGTACTGTCGGCAGCAAAGGTATGGCCACGCATTTCATCGGTGGATATCACCGGAAAGCGCACCTGAGTGGCGAGTAAATCGCGTCCTGCAGAGCTATCGCCCTGCCACAAATTACTATCCGGTGTCCGGTGGCGCTGATCTTCACCATGGGAGCGTAAGGTAGGATCAAGCACAAAAATGCGCCCGTCATAAAACATCGAGCGGCTGTATAATGACGCGTTAAACGTGGTTTGAGAGTGTCTGGCAACATTGGGTGTCCCGTCAGCTTTTGGATCGGCCGAACGCTGCCAGTCATGCCAGCGTCCGGGTCCTACCCAATTGTCATTATACGGTGACTCGCCAACCGGCAGGCTGAGACTATCGCCCCCGGCAAGATATGGGTGATGGCAACTGGCGCAAGCAACATCCTGATTACCACTGAGTGATTTACTAAAGAACAGCTCCATGCCTAACCGAAACATTGGTGTTTCGGTTGATGGCGACACAGTATCAACCGTAAATGCATAAGAATCACTTAAGCTGTCTAACAGTTTGCTCAGAGCCTGCTCTTCATTGGCTTCCAACCGCGCATTGCCACTGGCGCTGACCAGCGTCAGCAGTGTTACTATATATATCTTACCGCGACCAATGAGCCCCATTACCTTTTCCTTTCTTGCCTTACTTAATAGCGCTAACTGCGCTGCAACTACTGCCGCGCAAAAACTGGTTATTCACCAGGCGAATTTCCAGGCCATCAGCAGACGGGCGGATGCGGTTTATCTTTACATCGCCCTGATAGAGCGTGCGGGTTTCGCCTTGTTCGCGACCAATATCTTTGCAGTTAGGGCTGTAATAAGCGGCATACTCAGTTTTTTCTGCCTGCTTTTTCTCGAACACGGTAACCACTCCGGTGCCACATTCCGCCATTGCGTAGATATCATCATCCTGTGCGTATACCTGTACCGGCTTTGCTTCTTCGTCATTTATCCAGTGAATATGTTTATCTGGCGTGCGGACAAAAAAGCCGCCCTGGCAACTCACGCCTGTCATTGGCTTAGCTGCGCTGATTGCCTGGCTGCAAAACAACGTCATTAGCAGACCAGTGGTAACAGGAAGCATTAATTTATGTTTGTTGTTCATGGGGGTTCTCCGTTATCTGGGGGGCTTACCAAAGCCAATCCAACTATTAAAATTGCCTGCTACCACTATTTCGTCATTCTCAACTTTGAGCGGTAATGCGGGCAGGTTTCGTGGTGCCGGGCCGGCCATCACAACTCCGCTGTCTTTGGGGTTAAACACAGACTGGTGGCACGGACACATGTAGTTTTCCTCGTCTGTCATCCAGCCGGTGACCGGGCAGCCAGCATGGGTACAGATGGCTGAATAAGCCACCACGCCACTGGCCGATAGTGCCTTGGTGTCATTGGAAAGCTTGCTCTCGGGGAGCTTTTGCAGCAGCACCTGGTTGTAGCGTGAGCCGTCGCGGACAATGTTATTCTGCACGTCGTAGGGCAAAATGAGCTGTTGTTTGTCGAGTTCGGCCAAATCGGATAGTTTTATAATCTGGCCGCGTTTGCTTTTACTGAAATACGTCAGTCGGTCGCCGGGTTGTGGTGGCAGTCGCTCAGGTCGGTTCTGAGCAGCTGACAGCTTGCCGCTGACAGAGAGGTTGGCAATAGGAATGGCAAAGGCCAAGTACTTCAGCATGTCCCGACGAAAGCCATTATCTGGTCCATCATAATCCGCCTGGCAGCACCGGGATTGTCTGACATTGTCAGATGTACGATTTTTCATAGGATACCTTCTTACTACTTTATTGAATCTGTTTATGTACAACGAACCTGGAAGCCGGCGCCAATGCGCCGACTTTCGTCACCCCAAAGAGACTTAATCCGGCAGTGCAAAGACCCAGATTACCCCGCCCTCAGGGACATCTGCGATCCATTCACCAGATTCATCTTTGTCGGCCAGAACACTGTTGGTCCAGTGTGCGTCTACGCCATAGCCAGCGGTAATAGCGATATACTGCTTACCGTCAACTTCGTAGCTCACAGGGGGCGCAATGGCCGTTGAGTTAAGCGGGAATTCCCACAATACTTCGCCGCTTTCGGCGTCAAAGGCGCGTAGTATCCGGTCGTTAGTACCAGCACCAAACACAATGCCGCCTGCTGTCGATAGCACAGGGCCCCAGTTCATGGTTTTGCCAAAGTCGTGTTGCCAGACTTTTTCGCGGGAATTGATATTCCAGGCCTGAAGTTGACCTACACCCTTGTTAGGGTCATCAAGGTAAACATCGAGGTCGGGAATATCGATGCCAGCCCAGAATTGCCCGGATGCAGGTTCAACATCATCCTGAAATTTGCCGAGGAATGAGTTACATACGTTGTCATTGGCCGGCACATAAACCATGCCGGTTTGCGGATTATAAGACTCGTAAGGCCAGTTTTTACCGCCCCACAGACTAGGGCAGTAATCCACCCGTTTACCCGTGACCGGAACATGATCATAGTCATAGGTAGGGCGACCGGTTTTTTTATTAAGCGACTTAAAGGCGTTATTTTTAACAAAGGGTTTGCCTTCAACATAACCTATTTCACCGTCGTCACTGCGCTCCAGCCAATACATGTAGCCATTACGCTGAGGTGAGACCAGGCCCTTAACCGTTTTGCCATTTTGTTTAAAATTAACCAGCATTGGTGCATTCATGGCGGCCCAGTCCCATGAATCATTGTAATGGTACTGGAAATGGCCTTTGATCTTGCCGTTGTCCGGGTCCATGGCAATCGATGAAGCCACATAAAGGTTATCCCCGGGGCGCTGATCACCGAGCCATGGTGAGCCGTTACCCACTCCCCAGTAAAGTATGTCGGCCTCTGGATCGTAGTTACCCGGCATCCACATGCTTCCGCCACCATATTTCCATGCGTCGGGGCGTTTTCCTTGCTTTTTCCAGGTTTCATGACCTGGCTCACCCGGACCTGGTACGCTGTATGTGCGCCATGCCTGTTCACAGGTTTCGGCGTCCATCGCTTCTAAAAAGCCCCGCACGCCATACTCGCCGCCAGACGGGCCGACCAGTATCTTACCTTTCACCGGAGTGGGCGCCGAGGTGATATAAGCACCGATACTCCAGTCACCAATCTGCGCCTGACAAATGCGTTCCCCGGTTTTGGCATCCAGCGCATTCAAAGTGCCATCAAGTCCGGCGACATAGACTTTGTCGTCCCATAAGGCAATGCCGCGGCTGGTGTTATGCATCACCGACAGATCATAAGGATTGTCATGCTTATAGCGCCAGTAAACCTGCCCGGTTTTGGCATTCAATGCGATCACGTGATTGTAGGGTGTTGATACAAACATGACGCCATTATTGATCTGGGCGGGAGCCTCATGGCCGGAGTCCAGGTTGGTGGAGTAGGTCCAGACAGGTGTGAGCTTTTTAACATTCTTTTTATTAATTTGCTGAAGTTCACTGAACATCCAGCCTTCGTAATTCCCTTTGGGTAGCAACCAATCTTTGGGGTTTGCTTCGTTTAACCGCTTTTGCGTGACAGGTTTGTAGTCTTCAATTTCTTTTGTTAGCTTGGTCAGACCGGCGGCTGATGCATAAGAGCTAACCATGATACCTGCTAACCCCAGACAGCAACTCAGGTAGCTCAGGTGTGGAGCACTAGTTTTTTTCATTTTTTACCTCTGAAAGTCGTTTTGTTCGAGCAGAATGCCTAAATCAATTAACATGCCAATAACATTTCCCGATGGTTATATTCTTAATTTGTTGATTTTTAAAAGGTTTATTGGGACGTGCTGTTTCGTTGAAAAAATTAAGTACAGAAAGTCGTTTGAGTGAAGAAACACCTGTCGCAGCGTTAATGCAACAATGAGACACTTTTCGGTTGCGGTTGGCAGAATCGCACTTACCAATATTTGCCGAGCCGTTTTGCCGTATTTTCCCTGCAGGGCTTTTAGCTACTAAGTAATAACAACTAAAAAATAATAAGTGATTGTATTTGTTTTATTTTTCTCTTTATTTGATGGTGGGGCGGCAAACGGATCCACATCAATGTGGCGGTAAATACAAGAAAAAATGCATATTTGAAAAAAATGTTACAAAAATTGCATCATTACGTTAATTTGATAAGGTGTTGAATAGTTGACCAGGGGAATTGCCTGATGCTGCTAGTACATTGCCTGCAATAAACTAAGAACGGAGTACGACGGTAATGATGAAACAAACTTCGCAATCTATGGACGTTAGTGGTGCTGAAACATTTATGTCGGCCGAATTTCAGCTTCGAAATATTCAGCCGACAGAACCGATTTCCCGCTCTTGGCAACGTAGCTTGCTAAAGCACGGCCTTGATCCGCATGCGACCAACGAGGTTGAAGTTTTATCGTCCTCAGAGATGCGATTGCAATTGCAGCAACAGGAAGACTACTTAAATATTGCCCGGCAGGGGCTAACTGGTTTATCGAAGCGAATTGCTGATGCAGGCTACTCGGTTGTGCTAACCGATGCTTCAGGGTTAACCCTGGCGACCAATCTACCTACTCGGGAAAAAGTCCGCAGCAAAGAGTCAGGATTACTTATCGGGGCACGATGGGCGGAGGATCAGGTAGGTACCAATGGTATTGGTACCTGTCTGGTTGAAAAAGAGTCGATTATTATTCACCGGGATGAGCACTTTTATCCCAGTCACAGAGACTTAAGTTGTTCCGTTACCCCTATATTTGATCCCATGGGGGAATTACGTGGCTGCCTGAACGCGTCATGTCTTGGCGCTGACAAAAACAGAAGCAGCCAGTTTATGACGCTGCAAATGGTCATGATGTACGGGCGAATGATTGAAAACAGTTATTTTCGCAAGACCTATCGGAATCAGATGACGTTGAATATTCGTCCGGCGGAAAGCTTTTTCGATTTGGCGCAGGAGCAGCTATTAGCGGTTAACGAAAGAGGCGTTATCACCGGGGCAAATCGTTCGTCATTTTTTGAATACTCGTCACTGCTGCCAACTGATCAACTGCTCCCAGGGAGCCGGTTACAAGATATCATTGGTATTTCTATCGATGAGTTACTCACCAAAACAAACGGTGGTAGCAATGTTATAAAGGTTTATTCGCCACTATTACTGGAAGAGATTGAACTGGCATTGCGGGTGCCTGGTTCCCGGTCGGTGGCGTCTGGATCGGTTCGGACTGCTGCTAAAGCAGCCTCTCCCTTAACTTCAGGAAAGCATCCTTCACTGAACGAATTAAGTGGTGAAGATCCACGGATGCAAAGAATCGCGCGACAAGTTCTGCAAGTTATTGATAAAGACATTCCAATATTAATTACCGGCGAGACCGGCACGGGTAAGGAAGCCTTTGCCAGGGCAATCCATGATGCCAGTTCGCGGGCCGGCCATGCCTTTATCGCATTAAATTGTGCTGCCATCCCTGAAACGTTGATAGAAAGTGAGCTATTTGGATATCGCAGTGGCAGTTTCACTGGCGCCAACAAAAATGGCATGAAGGGCAAGCTGGAACTGGCCAATGGAGGAACCCTGTTCTTAGATGAAATTGGCGATATGCCTGTGCAATTGCAAACACGCTTGCTACGTGTACTGGCAGAGCGAGAAACAATGCCATTAGGTGCCACCGAACCGACTGCGTTGGACTTGCAGGTTATTTCTGCCACCCACCAGGATCTGCGAGCGCGAATAGACCAAAAGGAGTTTCGGGAAGACTTTTACTACCGCCTCAATGGCATGGCGCTGAAACTGCCACCGCTAAGGGAGCGTACCGATAAATCAGCTATTATTGCCAATGTAGTAAGACGAGAGCTACAGCACCTGGGTGACTATCAAATAGATGAAAAGGCTCGCCAGGCGCTGGAAATGTATCACTGGCCTGGCAACATACGCCAGTTAATGAGCGTGTTGAAATATGCCGCTGCGGTGAGCGAAAACAATTTGATAACGCTTGATAGTTTGCCAGATGAGATTCTCGATCATCATTCGCTGGATGCGTTAGATACGGAGCAAGAGACTGGTGTTGTCAAAGAAAAGGCTTTGTCTAAGTATGCAGGCAGTCACGAAGGTCAGTTATTATTAGACACGTTAAAAAAACACCGGTGGAATATTACAACGGTGTCAGAAGAGCTCAATATTTGCCGTTCAACGGTCTACCGAAAAATGAAAAAATACAATATTGTTCAGCCCAACGATATTTACTAATAATCTGAGTTTTATTATTTGAACCGTTAATTGTCGAAAGGTAATTAACGGTTTTTTATTTCCGTAATTAATTGTTGCATTATGCTGCAAATGGCGTGCGACACTAGTTTAATTTTTAAGAAAAATGATTTTTCTATAAAGTCCGTATCAATTTAAATTTCCTTTTAAATTAATGGTTAAACTTAATTTTTACAATTTAATTACAATGGCATGTTCTTTGCCATCCCTTATTTGCGAATGAAAGTTTAAATTCCAAACAGGGGACACAATGAAATGCAGTTTAATAAAATAGTACTAGCCACTTCTGCCTTAGCACTGACTTATTTTAGTCCGGCTTCATTTGCGCAGGAAAAAAGCCGGATTCAGTTGTCTGGTGCGGTGATGCAAAGTTGGCAGGCGGGGATGGAAGTCGACGGCGCAGCTGCGGACCCGGGCAATGCTAACACTGACTCTGGTTTTCATCGTTTGCGCTTTGCGTTAAATATTAATGCGCAGTTGACAGACAAGCTATCTGTTTTTGCCGAACTCGCCGAGGAGCCCAACGACTGGAATAACGGCAGCGCTGCTATCAGCCAGGATTTAGCGTGGATACAGTATCAGATTAATCAGGAAGTGGGTGTCAGGCTGGGAAATATGATCGCCACCACGCAGAACTTCCTGCGCTATTCTGATGGTGCGGCAGTGCAAAGTAACCCATTTGTTGGCAATAGTCTGGTAGACATGATCACAGCAGAAGAAGGTTTGTGGTTGTATGGGGTACATAAACTGGCAGGCGGCAGCAGTATTACCTGGGATGGTACGTTGTCGACACCGGACTTTTTCGCGGACTTTTCCGACGGACGAGGGTACAACTACGGCTTACGCGGAACCTATAATTTAAGCAATGGTTTATCGTTTGCAGCAGGTGTTTTTTCCACCAATCATGAGATGAGTGCTGTAGAAGGGAAGACCGCTGGCTCGTTGATTGCTGTGGGAGACGGCGATAACTATCAGTTTGCCAGTTCGGCACCGAATGCCAGAGTAACCCACCCGTTGATTGTGCCGGGCGTTGACGCCTTTATCTGGCAGGCTGATGTCCAGTACATGACCGATACAGTTATGTTCCATGCTTTGTACGGGAGTGCAAAAGACGATTATAGCTGGGAAAATGGCCAGGGGGCGTTTCAAACCAGTTATGTAGAGCAGGAATCTGAAATGAAGTTTTGGTCTGTAGAAGGGCGCTATATGATTAATTCAGAGTTTTATGTTGCAGCCCGTTACGCCGAATCAGATAACGAAAGCGTTGGTATTACCGGCAATAACACCGCAAGCCGTTTGCAGTTGGGCGGCGGCTGGTGGATGAATGATTTCACGTTATTCAAAGCTGAATATGTTAAGCAAGAGGAAGAACAGTATTCCGGAGGCGGTACTGCAGCATTCGGTGCTGCTGGTGGAGCAGAGTGGGACGGTATTATCGTTGAGGTCTCAGTGACGTTTTAATCTGTTCATTGCTTTGTGAGTATATAAAAAGCCGCAGCATCAACCTGCGGTTTTTTTAATTTTAAATTTAATTGTTTATAAATATAACGTGATTATTTCTGGCGTTTTTAACTGATAATCTAATACTATTTTGAGGGGGGGGAGCCTGAGTCTTCTGAAAAAAATAATCAGCTTCTTCTACTGATGAGTAAATATCTATTGAATTGATTATTAAAAAGGCGTTTCCGTCAAATAATTTATGAGGTTTTTGCTCAGTAAAAAAAGTTATTGAATCTTCGATGGCTAATTTACATAACACTAGCTCAGCTTTTTTTATTTCAAAATTAGCTGGAATTTTTGTGCTGAATACTTCAATTGTCTGCTGGTTAACTGAATTGGTATATGGGCAGTTTATTTCAAAAGTAGGTATGTGAATTCGGTTTAGTTTCTTTTTTAATCTTGTCATGATTAACTTTCACGTAAAATAGGCTATGGGTACCGCTGAAAACTTTTTATAAATGCTGAGGCTAACGCTGTTTGTAACAGTAAACTATAATATGAACTATGCGTTGTTAGTTTTCATTTTCCTTTTAGCTTCGTGATACAGAGGGCTGCAGCCCTAACAAAACTGCTAGTAATTGCCGTTTCGGCAAAAAGCGCACTGTATACCGCCACAATGCGCTTTGTTTATAGATTAATTAGACTTAGTTTTGCACATAGGCGACGTGGGTGCGGGTATATTCATAGAGCCCGTGTTTGCCGTCGGCACCGCCAATCCCGGACTTACGGGTACCGGCATGAAACCCTTGCATGGCTTCAAAGTTTTCACGATTAATGTAGGTTTCGCCATAGTCCAGTAAGTCAATTGCACGCATGGCCTGCCTGAGATCTCGGGTGTAAACCGAGGATGTCAGGCCGTATTCAGAGGCGTTGGCTAATTCAACGGCTTCCTCCAGGCTGGCTACTACTTGCACGGGCAATACCGGTCCAAAAATCTCTTTTTGCATGATCTCCATGTCTGAGTGGCACCCTGCAAGAACAGTAGGTTCGTAATGAAATCCCGGGCCGATATCTGCAACTTTACCGCCGGTGATGACTTGTGCACCCTCGCTTTTCGCCTTACTCACCATGGAGATGACTTTATCCAGACTGGCTTGGTTAATGAGAGGTCCCATTTCCAGATCGGACTGTTTCATTGGGTCACCATAGCGCGTCGCTGCCATCGCACTACTCAACTTTTCTATAAATTTATCGGCTACCGCAGTGTGCACATAAATTCGTTCTGCGCAGTTACACACCTGGCCTGTATTGATAACCCGGGATGCCTTAATTGCATTGACTGCCAGATCGAGGTCGGCATCTTCAAGCACTATTGCCGGCGCCTTTCCTCCAAGTTCAAGGTTGAGCTTGGTAACATTTGGCGCGGCGGCTGCCATAATCGCTGAGCCAGTAGCTACGCTGCCGGTAAAGCTGATCATATCGATTTGGCTGTTTGACGTTAGTGCTTGGCCTACTCCATATCCAGTGCCACAAACCACGTTAAAAACACCCGCGGGTAAATCAACTTCGTCGAGCAGTCGGGTAAATTCAAAGCAATTGTTTGGCGTTTCTTCACTAGGCTTTATGACGATGGTGTTGCCGGTGATCAGTGCTGGCGCCATTTTTCGTGCAATCAGAAAAAACGGAAAGTTCCAGGGCAGGATCCCGGCGACTACACCCAATGGTTTTCTGAACATAAAAATGTTTTCACCGGGCCTGTCGCTGGTGATGATTTCACCCTCAATTCGACGTGCCCAGCCAGCCATATAATCTAAGTAATCGGCGGTGAAATTTACTTCAACGGTTGCCAGACTGAGGACCTTACCTTGTTCTTTGGTAATTACTGCTGCCAGGTGTTCCGCGTTTTGTCGCAACTTATCGGCGATTTTGTGCAGATATTGTGCTCGTTCAATCGCGGGTTTCGCTGCCCAGGCTTTTTGTGCTTTCTTCGCTGCTGTTATGGCCGCTTCTACCTCCGACGTATCCGCATTGGGTACCCGGGAGAGTAGCTCACCGTTCGCGGGATTAGTGACCTCGATATAAGATGCTGAATGAGGTTGAAACTCACCATTAATATAATTTTGATATACAGGTATCTCAGACATACGCGATTCTCTTAATTTAATCATGAAAATATCGTGTGACACGCACTGCGGATCAAACTGCGCAGTGGTGTCGCTTCATGGTTACCTGAGCAATCGGCGCACCATTTTTTAGAGATATCGCTGATTGTCTTTATGTGTTTGAATAAATGTATTTTTTTCATATTTTCTGAATGTGGAGCATATTCAGGGCGCAGCGAAATCGAGCTGATTTGCATCAGCTGTAGCATCGCAATTGTCGCATTTCTTTTACAAATGAAGTCGCCTTACGCCAATGTGGCCTGCCGTTAAGCGTGCATAGGCTGCTATATATTTGTCTTTAATATTATGATTTTTATTAAATTATCAGTGTCGTTGGCGGTGTGCTCGGGCTGCTAATAACTGTAACGTCAGACTGGTATGTGAATTGCTGATTATTGTTACTTTAATGTGAATTGAGAAGGCTAAACATGATAAATACAAAATCAATCCGTTGGATCATGGTCGTTGTAGTGATGTTCTCATCAATTGCAGCGAGTGCTGAGGAACGCATTGTCTGGCAGCAGGGGGTAGATTACATAGCAGTCAAAGAACTACCAGGGGCAAGGAGTGACAAGCTATCGCCGACCATTCCTGAAGTAACCGTTAAACAGATGTTGGCAGGGTTGAAATATGAGGAAGAGGCGAACGTACCCGACTTACTTGGCTATGATCATGAGTCCGCCAGTGTATTTTCTGCCTCACTGGCCGAGCGTTTAGGACAAAAAGTGTATGCTCAATTGGTTCAGTTGTCAGCAGGCGAAGTCGTGACGTTTTCGGTCAGCGAAATCGCCCCCCAAATATTAGGACTGGGAGGTAAACCCGTGACGACTTCTGGAACGCTGTTTTATGCCAATGGCGCGTTGCAGCTAATTGTTGGCGAATTGCGGGTTAACTTCAAGAAGCGTTATATTCGGGCGGGTTATCCAATTCAAAATGGACGTTACCCAACACATGCTGAAATGGCGACCTTTCGTTTGGAAACGGGAAATCTTAACGAAATGTCAGGCGCAAAATGGAAATTGTTGCCGGGGGGCAAAGTCCAGCAACAGGTGCGACCTGATTGGATTAGTGTTGTTGTCACTGCAAGGTCGACAAATGATTCGACGGTATCCGGCGTGTTCGGAGTATGAGAATTATTAACGCTATAGACTAGACATAGTGATAGATGCATTCAAGTCTGGCGTCACGTTTACACAGTAGGTATTTTGAAGAAAACATGAAATGAATTGTCGTTAAGATAAGTAAGTGAACTCGTCTTTGGTACTGAAGTTTGGTACGAGGTATGTGGAAAGCCTTGCGATATATCGACACAAGTGCACTAACTTATCTGTTTGATGAGTGACGGCGAAAACGACAGAATGCAAACTAAAGCCGTCTATTTGTGCTAAATGTCTATTGTTACCTTTGTCTTGTTCGGGCAAGGCTTGCAAGGAAATACTGTTTTACCTGCGTTTTTGCCTTACGCGATCCGGTAGCTGACCGATGCTGCTCGAAGTTGCAGTAAGCTGTCCGTTTCCACTAAAAAACCACGTTCAGTGTTTTCATAGGAAAGAATATGTAATCTCCGATCCGCTTACAAAACAGTCATCTAGAACGATATACTAGTATGACCGCTTTTGATCAAACTGAGACTATCAGTACTTTTCTAAGATATGCTATTTCCAAGTTCATAATAATGTATTTTGGTGCTCAGAGCTTACGTTGTGAACCTTTGCGTATTCTGTCTCTGTGTGCCGGGGCTACATAAATTTCAACTGTCGTTTTTACACTGGCATGGCCAAGTTCTTCGGCTAACATAGTTTCATTCAATTCATCTAATGCTTGAGTAGCGCCGGTATGCCTCAACCAATGTGATGATGCACCGGCAATATCAAGCGCCTGTTGTTTCTTTCCACTCTTCATAAGAGTAGAAATAACCAAATCAAACGCTTCTTCAACAATATTATTGACACTGTCTTGCTTAAGCGGTTTACCAGTTTTCATTGATGGGAGGATTGGAGTGTCCTCATCAATTCTAGGAAGGGGGGCTAAGTCCATCGATTCACGGTATCTACCCAGTACATTTTCGATATATGAATCAGGCACCGTTACTACACGTTCTTTTTTTCCCTTGCCTACAACATGCAACACCCAGCCTTCATTACTAGGATCCGGTCGAAAATGATTGAACAAAGGGGTGTAATAGTCACGAGAAGATAATTCCGAAATTCTTAAGAACAATACTTTTAGGGATAACACTACAAACCTGTGAATTTCAAACTTCGGGTTTTCGTCAGCTGCAACCGTAAGGCATTGGATAAATGTTTCCCAGACTTCATCATCAAACGTATGTGGTGGCTGATATATTTTAACTTTGATCAGATATTTGCAGTTTTTCTTGGCGTCCGCCAAATAGTTACGCATAACCAGCTCAGCATCGATTAACCATTTAAAAAAAACATTTAATGATGCATATGAATTGCGAAGTGACGTTTGGCTGATTTTATAGGCATGTTTAGTACTGGAAGCCTTTCCAGGTGCTATCAACGATTCGATTTTCCGATTTGCCTTAGGCGTGCGATGCACGAAAGGGCGCCATTCTGGATTGACAACACGAATATCTGAATTAGGTCTGTATTTAAAGCGGCTCGATATTGTTGTATCAGCAATGAGTGTTTTGGGTGGTGACCAGATCCAATCGATATACAACTTTATATCTTCAAGTTTAGTATCTAGAACAGATTTTTCGCGTTCGCGCCAGCAAAACAAGGTAAATCTCTCAGCCTCATTTCTGAACCTTGATTGAGTGCCTTTTGCATTGCTTAAGCCTGTCACCAAAAAATTAAGCAATTGCTTCAAATCGTTTTTTGCAGGAATGCCTTGTTGCTCAAATGAATCAAGATACTCAGACAAAGTAGGGTACACCGATTTAAATTCATGAGTGTCAAGAATATCTCGCTGTGACGCTTGAAGGTCGATGGTGTCAGTAATGGGATGATATTTCATTTGAGCAGCATAACACTATATCCTGACAATTCAAAATCGTAATAACAGTTATTATTACGATTTCATTGAATGGCAACTTGAGATGTCATTTCATGGTTTTCCAGGTTTATAAGAAACGCTTTCTATCTTTGATATAAAACTTAATTGCCAGAATCCAGCAGGTAATCAGAGCGCCGAGAGCTAATTTATCATACCGTCTAAGAAATTTATCTCTGACAACATCTTCAATTCCTTTAAAAACTCCTTGTAGTTGAAAATTTTCCAAAGCATGGTGACCATAAGCGCTTATCAAGAAGAACAGGATAATCCCTAACAAGAACGCAAAAACACATCGCTTAGACATTAGAACAACATACAAAAATTCCACCATCCAATTTGGCATTTAACACAATCCTATAAGCAAATATTGCTTCTTACTTCTGGTAATTCACATTAAACGTCGCGTTGCGAATGTTCAAATAAAATTGTTTACGTTGAAACCTTTTTTGGTTATTTAGGGTGACGAATGTCATTTTGTAGATGATTAAATCAATATTTTACAAAGACTTGTGCAACTTTGACTAGATATAGCCCCCAAGAACGTCAACTTGCCTTAAAAGCAAACTTGTCAAATTTGTCGGTTCTTCCACAGGACCCCATCCTAGGACAATTCAAACAACTCCAGGGTTCGCTATGAAAAAGGCTGTCACAGCATTGAATATTCGGTAATGTTCCAAAGATGACCAAGTTTTAAGGGCAAATGCCGGGTTAGCGGCTATCTGACGGAAACCTACGGTTTCGAGGGTGCCACAGGATTCAAAACCGTAGGTTTTCGTTCAAATGCCCCCGCTGGTCCTATTACGGCGCCGCCGCTAATAAATATATTCACTAGGGCGTTTCTCTGTTTACCAATGAGGGCAACGCCCAGCAAACGTCATCAGATTTCACGTACGAGCGCCTATCTGGGTTCAATTAATGCAGCACGCCTTCAATAGTTATCAAGTCACTATACGAAAAGCAAAAAAGCGAACATCAATCTAAAGCGTCTATTCGGTTCCAGGTTTTTCGACGTGATAATCCCAGTTTTTCAACCAATAGATCAATAATACCAAAGTGGCCACAATAATGGCTGCGCGAGCTAAGAGGTCCATGTCGGTGAATGAGACCACTAACGTCCGAACAATAATGAAAATAGTGGTACCGATAATCCATTTTAATTTTACAAATTCATCATATGGGCAAACCTTAAAGCCTTTAACATCTTTAAGCAGATGGTTGTAGAAACGGTTAGCAAAAAAGTAGCACAAGTGTCCGATGTAGAGACCCGTATAAGTGATGCTTGAATCCCCATATTCATCACGCAACTGTTTGGCGCTTGAGGAAGAAAAGGTCTCTAGCCCAATTTGATAAAGTAAAAAAGTAAGTGCACCGAACAGTGATGCGAATAACAGAGAAGATAGTTTAAATGCTCGATTTTTAGCGATTTCTAGCGCATTTTGCTCGTTGTAATCCATAACCAATACCACAATTTTAATGTTACAGCGGTGATATTATTTTTAAATTTTTTGATATTTTCAATATGTGTAAATCGTTGATGAAGATAATTTCATAAGGCTGAAGGTACGATACCACCGGCGACTATGAAATCGATAAATTAGAAAAAAATCACTGAATTAATACTCCTGACTTCCGGAAATTTCACGTAGAAACATCTACTATCTCAACAAATTCTGGGGCTATGCCTGCTCACCAACACAAACGCACAACACCGAAAACAACGATACCAATCATTAATTACAGACCACCTTCAAACAGGTATTCCAAAGAAGGCGTCCCTCATCCACCACCGAGGTGCCCCTCTTGCTCAACTCGCGCGCGCCTTCGGCTGGTTTGTTAGGGCGGGGTTGCAGGGTAGATGCCACTTTGTGGTGTCCGCGGATGGGTTTTAATGGTGTTTTTATTTGAAGGTGGTCTGTAAATCTAATACAATAGAGGTAATGTTAATTGATAAGAGGATGTGGTGATGGTGAATGATTTTGCGCGCTTTAATGGTTT
>NZ_JAFLMX010000173.1:0-13386 GCF_017849675.1 Alteromonas sp. AO-Serp | reverse complement strand
TCGGTTTAGACCCTCGTATTGGTAATCACTACAACAACCCAAGTTTTGGTTACGGTGGTTATTGCTTACCAAAAGATACTAAACAATTGCTCGCTAACTACAGTGAAGTGCCGAACAACATGATTCAGGCTATTGTAGATGCTAACCGTACGCGTAAAGATTTTATCGCCGATTCAATTGTAAGCCGTGGCCCCAAAATTGTGGGTATCTATCGCCTTATCATGAAGTCTGGTTCTGATAACTTCCGAGCAAGTGCTATTCAAGGCATCATGAAACGTATTAAGGCTAAAGGTATTGAAGTTGTAGTTTACGAACCAGTACTTAAGGAAGAGGAGTTCTTCCGTTCTCGTGTGGTAAATGACTTAGACGAATTTAAGAAAATCTCTGACGTAATCGTAGCAAACCGAGTTACGGGCGATATCGAAGATGTACTAGATAAAGTATACAGCCGCGACTTGTTCAACGCTGATTAACCCAAGTTTGGGGTCAGAGTACATTTTTCCACGTAAATTAAAAAAGCCAGGTTCATAACCTGGCTTTTCTTAGTTAGACAAACTGCCTTACACTGCATTTATTTATCAGACCGTCCATACCTGTCAGAAAAGCGAACAATGTCATCTTCCCCAAGATAAGCTCCAGATTGTACTTCAATTAGTTCTAGTGGAATCTTTCCTGGGTTTTCTAATGCATGAACTGCCCCAATAGGAATATAAACAGACTCATTTTCCGTTAGCATTTGCGTTTCATCGCCTATTGTCACATTAGCTGTTCCCGATACTACAACCCAGTGTTCAGCTCTATGATGATGCATTTGAACTGATAGTTTTTCGCCTGGCTTCACGGTAATACGCTTAACTTTAAAACGTCCACCATTGTCTATTGAATCGTAACTTCCCCAAGGTCTGAAAACTTCGCGATGAAACTCAAATTCAGGGCGCTTTTCAGCTTTCAAACGGTTCACAACGGTTTTGATGTGTTCTGCGTTTTTCTTATTCGCCACCATAACAGCATCTTTGGTTTCAACTACAACCACGTCTTCCAGACCAATAACTGCAACGAGGCTGTGCTCGGCATTCACATAGCTGTTAGTGGTGCCTTCTAATAAAGTGTCGCCAGTAGTTACATTGCCATTCGCGTCCTTCTCTCCCGTCTCCCAGAGAGACGACCAACTGCCTACATCAGACCAACCTGCATCTAGTGTTACCATCGCGGCTTCGGAAGTTTTTTCCATCACTGCATAATCGATAGAATCACTTGGGCATGAAGCAAAAATGTCTTTGTCTACACGAACAAAGTCGAGATCTTTTTCGGTTTTTTCAATCGCCTTTTTACATACCGAATATATGTCAGGTGCGTGCACTTCCAGCGCCTTTAAAAACGCACTGGCTTTAAACATAAACATGCCGCTATTCCAAAAATACTCACCTGAACTTACGTATTGTGTTGCGGTAGGCATATCTGGCTTTTCAACAAATTCACTTACATCGAAGCCAATATTCAGCTTGTTTCCGGCTTTTATATAGCCGTAACCAGTATGAGGCTGAGTGGGGACAATACCGAAAGTAACTAACTTACCTTGTTCAGCTAGAGCCTGGGCTTCTTTAATTTTGGTACGAAACGTATCGCTATCTTTTATTAAGTGATCGGCGGCTAATACCAAAAGAACAGGATCACCCCCGTTTTCGCAAGCTTGAAATGCAGCAAGTGCAATAGCAGGAGCGGTATTGCGACCAACTGGCTCTAAAAGAATGTCGCTGTTATCGACACTTATTTGTCGCATTTGCTCGGCAACAAGAAAACGATGCTCTTCGTTACAGATAATAGAAGGTGGCAAAGACTCTATGCCATTGAGTCTCAGTACAGTGTCTTGAATCATCGTTTTGTCAGAAGTAAGAGACAGGAACTGTTTTGGTAAAGCGGCGCGAGACTTTGGCCATAAGCGGCTTCCGGTACCACCTGCAAGAATGACTGGCTTCATTTGAATTCCCTAGTTTTCAAATACATTTTATGCATCCAGTATACTGAGTTATGGGCGAGATAAAAATATTTCGACGTGGCTTTAATCGTTAGCCAAAAAAAAGAGCATTTAATTTTCTAGTAGTTATCTTAATTATTGCTTAACAATAGGTTATATTCAGCCAGATAAATTCGAAGTCTCATAGTAAATTACTCTAAATACAAGGACGTTCAAAATGAACAAAAGCATTATTGCTATTGCCGTTAGTTCAACTCTTCTTGCTGCCTGTGGCGGTTCCGACGACAACAACCAACTACCAGTGCTTGTCGCAGACTCCGCGGTTACACTCAATGGTGACGCAGTATCTATTGATGCACTTGCGAATGATACCGATCCTGACGGCGATGCTTTAACGATATCGGCAGTTGGAGCGCCAGATGTTGGTGAAGCCGCTATCATCAATAATGAGATAGTGTACACACCTACAGCGTTGGCGATGGGCGAAGTCAGTTTTTCATATGATGTAACTGACGGTGAAAACACAGTTAGTTCAACGATTACAATCACGAATCAACAGTCTGTTTCTATTTCGAGTATTGCAACCGATGCGCCTTTAGCGAATGCAGAGGTGAGCGCGCTCGATGCAGGTGGAAATGTAATTGCTTCCGTGCAGGCCGGCGCGGATGGTCGATTCACGCTTCCTATTACTGTAAGTGCTGCGCCCGGCGATTTAATTCTTAATGCAGTGGGCACGGAAGAACAAGCCCATGTAACGCTATCATCGCGAGTCGGTGACTTCACTACGATGCGTAACCTTAGCATCGAAAATAATACCGATGAACTTAACAGCGATCTATTTCCTGCAGGCAAAATAACTCATTTAAGTACGGCTATGGATGTACTCTATTCGGAGTATAAAGAGAACGGCGGCGAGGGAAGCTTCGATACGTTTGCAAGTGAAGTGGACTTCGAAAAGGTTTTAGGATTGGCCAGCTTCATAAAAGTTCTTGCTGATAATAGCGAGTTCTCGGTTCCTGAAGGTATGAGCACATTGTCGTTTTTTACCGGAAGCCTAGTCGATGTACAAAGTACCATTAGAAAGTATGTTGATAGCCTGGGTTTGTTAAGTGAAAGCGGTACTTATGACGAGGCTTATGTAGAAGCAATTAATGCTGCTCGAGCAGAAACTCTCGAAGATGAATCGTTACAACAAAATTACGTAGATGCCGACATTGCGGGTGCGGTTTTTGCGACTTACTTCCACTCAGAGCAGCAAGCTGGCAAAGGCATGACAGCTTACACGTTCAATGCAGATGGCAGCGGAGAAAAAACGTCTGCGGAAAATGCATTTAATATTTATTCAGATGAATTTAACTGGAGTGTTGTAGACGGAAACTTAGTTATTGACGAGCTTGACTACACGCGAAACGCAAACTTGGTATTTCTTGATGAAGAAATCTATAGTCGGTATGAGCAAGGCGTAGTCAATGAAATTCATAGTTATGCCCGTGAATATGACATCATATATTGGGAAACCGAAAGAACGACAATAGACGAACGAATGGAGTTGCTTACACAGTCTGGCGGCCACGCACTTGCAGTGTTAACAACTACTACTGAGCTTTCCATCACACCGATGAATAACATACAAGATAAACCAACTTTTACTACTACCTACGAAACTACCAGCGACGTAAAGTACACCGACACCACAGCATCTACGTTTGCCGTAACCGAGGAAGACCTGCTTGCATCACCTTGGGTATTTGCTTATCAGGGAAGTTATACGTATGACAAAGACTACTTAAATGAAGATGAGCGTACTGAAGTTGGTATTTTGAACGACCAGTTCACATTTAAAGATGATAATACCTTTACGTCTCTTGTTTTTGATGTGCAAGGAACATGGCAGCTAAATGATGGTGTTATAGACATTGAATTGGAAGATATGTCTTTCACAGTTACGCCCTTTAAAGCGCAGAATAATTTCGTGCTGGCGCTTTATGAATTTGACAATGATGGCGTAGCGATTAAATACACTGGCGATATGCACGCCATAGACTATGAGTTGGCCGAAGACTTCAGCATAGAGAGCTCATTACCTAATGTTTGGATGTCTTCTTACAATGAAGCACTTTTCGTAGACGGTGTACCGTTACCCGATGACTTATTTGCTTATTACTTTTACGCGGACGGTACGGCTGGGAGAATTTATTCCCATATGGAAGAGCCATACTTTGTAGGAGATCGTGAACTTTATAACTTCCAATGGACCGCAGACGACAACGAGGTCAACATCATTGGGTTACGCGAAAGTAACGCGTTTACTTTCAACAGAGAATACACTTGGAAATTACTGGGCTCAAAGCAAGAAGGTGTTGTTACAATACTTGAAATGCAGGCTAATAAGGTTGCTTATAATGATGAGTATACTGATTCTGACGATTTTGTTTTCAACATACTCCCTCGTTTGAGTTTCACCTTTAAATTGAACCTTGAAGAACAATATCCTGAATTTTGGGAAAATACAGACGTAGGTAGTTTAAGCGCGCCTGAAAGCCCAGCTGGCATTGCTCTGTCGTTTTCTTCGGAGTTGATAGCTCGATAGTTCAGTGAAGTAATGGCGCTAGTGCATTAAAGCTAGCGCCAACGCTTTTCAGTTACCGGAAACACCGACACAACTATCACTTTAAAGCGTCAATCAATCTAACCCCGTAAGCGGGAAAGTGTTCGTCTTTCGTTAGTATTTGCAATCCTTCAGCTTGAGCTTGAGCAATCAGCATTCTGTCAAATGGATCGCGGTGGTGCATTGGCAACCTCCCCGCTTGCTGGCCGTGAAATAAATTGATAGGTAAGGCACTAAAACCTAACTCTTCGATAACCGACTCAATATCATCTGGTGCCGTAAGTTTTCCCAATTGCTGCTTTATCGACATTTCCCAAACAGACGCGGCGCTGATATAAATGTCGTTTTCAGTATTAGAGATATGCTTTTGAGCGTTATGACCTAATTGCTCATCTCCACTCATCCACCAAACTAAAACGTGGGTATCTAGTAAGATTCTTTTCATTACAAACCGAACATATTTGCTATATCTTCGTTAACCTCTTTTGAGTCGAAGTCTTCAGTAGCATGAACTTGGCCTTTGAATTGCCCAAAAGTTCGTTTTTTTGCTGTTTTATACGGCACTAGCTTCACTGCTGGTTTTCCCGACTTGGCAATAACTACTTCTTCACCGGCCTCTGCCCGTTCGACAAGTTGGGATAACTTACTTTTTGCTTCATGCATATTGGCTTGCATTTAAAATTCCTTATGGACTTAGCTAAACTTAGCTATAATAATAGTTTGAAAAATCAACAGTTGCAATCGCGTCTTCTACTCAGCTCAAATCTAACGCTTGTAGCTCCAAAATCTGACAAGCAGCCAAAGCAAATACCTACCGTGTCAATGCTACGGTTCCCTTGAGCATTAAAGATCATTCACAAAAAACTTCCCAAATCCCAAAATCCAAAATAGAATCCGCACCAATTCAACCCCTGCCATTAAGCCTCAAGCTTACGCACACCCGGCGGGGAAGAAGCATGCTTTAAAATATTGGGGTCAGAGTACATTTCTTCCTCCAGTACGATCTGTCAATTTGGTTGCCAAAATCAATAATCAGAATGTTGAGTTCATGCTACCTATTACATTACACCAGCATGAACATGTATTTGTTTTAGTTTGCTTTTACTAGCGGAGTCGTTATGAATAGGCTGCGTGAGCTGTCCAGCCAAGTGATGGATGTTTACCAATCTCTTTCCCAAGAATTCAGTGCATATCAATCTAGCCAGTCACTAAACTGTGTTGAGAAATGTGGTGCATGTTGCAATAACCCCGACATTGAAGTGTCGCCATTGGAGATGCTGCCTTTAGCACTTCATCTGTTTGATACAGGACGGGCTGAACAGGCGTTTGACGAGCTAGACAGCTACAGCGGCTTCGCCTGTAAACAATATCAACGCTTAAGTTTGGACGGTAAAGAAGGCTACTGCGGAATTTACGAATACCGACCTGGCATTTGCCGTATGTTCGGTGCAGCAGGTTATAAAACCAAATCTGGCGAAGCCACACTTTCGGTGTGTAAACCAATTAAGCAAGCTGTACCAGAGAAGTATGCGGCCGCGCTGATTGCTATACAGCCACAGCATTTAGATATCTTTGAAAAGCGATTTGTGGATGATATTGCCGCAAATAGTGAGGTTCGAGTTACATCGACAAAGCCGCCAATGATCGCAGAAGGCAGACAAAAACTTGCTCAAATAGATTATGAATTGGGGGAAAGACTTATTCCTATTAATGACGCACTACGTTTTGTGTTAGAAAAAATTCTAACACTGAATTTTTATGCTCAAGATATAGACGGTGGTGTTGCTGCTTAAATTAAGTGGGGGCAGAAAATGTACTCTGACCCCACCATTAAGTGCACTACGTTAGAATTCCGCGAGCGGCTTCTACGATTGCCTCACTAATAGTGTAGTCAGCACGGCTTTTGCCAGTAATGGCATAGTATCTCTCATTTAATGTGCTTGCGTTACCAATACAGTGCACGCCATATTGCTCTTCTACATGCTTTGAAATTGCCGATGGTGCGCAGAAAACACCGAAGTCTTCGCTGCCAAAAAGTTTGAGCAAAGCAGTATCGTCAAATTCGGCTACAACTTTAGGGTACAGCTGTTCTGTCTCAAGCCAACTTGTAAGTGCTTGCCGTATTCCTGAAGTATTACCCTGAATTAGCAACGGCATTTGATTTAAACACTCTGGAAAAGTCTGTTCTTCAGTAAGCGGTGCTCTAGCAAAGAAGCTCAACGAACTTTCGCCCAAGAAAAAACTATTGGCGCTTATTTGTGTACCAGGGGCTATGCCTCTGTCTGCTAGAATGAAATCGATGGCGTTAATGGCGAGCTCTTTCAACAAACCGTCGAAGCTATCCTCTTTTATCACGTATTTAACCTGTGAAAACCTACGCATGGTGGCATGCACAAAGTCGTAAAAAAGCACTTTTGGAATACCATTAGTAATACCTATCACAAATTCTTTCGTATTCACTTCATCGCTATTGTTAAGTATTTCAGCTAGTTGATTGCCTTTATGAAATATTTCGCTGGCATACTGATAACTTACTTTACCTCGCGCGTTCAGGTATAGGCGCTTATTTATTCTATCAAAGAGAGAATAACCTAGCTGATTTTCGAAGGTGCTTAGTTGCCCGCTTACGGTTTGCGGGGTAACGTGGAGTAATTTAGCGGCTTTCGCAATGCTACCCTCACGGGCAACAAGATAGAAATAATATAAATGATGGTAGTTTAGGTGATGCATACTTTAACAAGCTACTCGACTATTAAGGTATTAGGGGCAAGAAATGTACTCTGACCCCATTTTTTTCGATGAACTATTAAGAATATAACAGATTTATTCTAACTAACTATTGCAATACACTATCTAGCGTTGTTTTTGTACGATTAAAAACGGCGCGTCACTGATTTTTAAGCTAGCGGTATAATTGAAGACATAACTATGGCTAAACCAATTGATTTACGTAAAACGCGAAAGACCTTATTTTCGCTATTGAAACCAGAGGCTGGCTTTTTTTGGGTTGCTATCGCATACGGCGTAGCAATAAGTTTAATGACCCTTGCGGTACCTATAGCGGTTCAAACGCTGATTAACAGTATCGCCAATATCGGTTCAACTCGGGCAGTTATCATATTGGCCGTCATTCTATTTCTTACTTTATTTATATCTGGCGTATTTAGCGCGCTTCGTATGCGAGTGATGGAGTTCTACGAGCGTAAAGTTTACGCCCGCCTCACCGCAGACTTAGGGCTAAAAACTATTCTTGCGCCCCACAGTTTTTTTGAAGGTCGACAAAACGTTAGCATTACACAGCGCTACTTCGACATAATGACTTTTCAAAAGAATATGCCGTCTTTAATGATTGATGGTTTCGCGCTTGTACTACAGATGCTGGTAGGTTTCACACTAGTATCATTCTACCACCCAGCGCTTTTCGCGTTTAATGTGGTGCTTTTACTTACCATGTATGCGGTTTGGAAAATTTGGGGGCGTGGTGCTAAGCGCACGGCTATTGAATTGTCTAACGCGAAATACGATTCTGCAAAGTGGCTACACGATATTGCAATTGCTCACGAATTCTTTAAGTCAGCTGATCATGTTGAATACGCAGGGCGCAGCACCGAAGGTTATATCAGTAACTATGTGAAAAAGCACAAAAGCCACTTTCACTACACCTTTTCGCAGGTGGTTATGTTTCTATTGATGTATGCCGTGGCGAGTGCTTCGCTACTTGGTATCGGTGGTGTTCTGGTTGTACAAGGCGAGCTTTCTATTGGTCAGCTAGTGGCTGCTGAGCTTGTGATGTCTGCTGTTTTCTTTGGGTTGTCTCGCTTTACCCAATATTTAAAACTTTACTATGAGTTATATGGCGCTGCCGAGAAGCTGGGTGGCGCTCTTGACATGCCGCAGGAAGAGCTCAATACCTCGGAACATATACCAGCTTCTTCTAAATTGGTGTTTAACGATGTTGAACTTAAACATGGTAATGATGCGTGCCACCTCAATGTTATCTTCGAACCTGGCACTAAGTATTTTGTTACTACTGATAAAAGTTGGGTACAGAAGCAGCTGCTAGGATTGTTGAAGCAATATGACCGCGTTAAATCGGGCGACATCTTGTTAGGAGAGCTTAGTCTAAACGATTACGACACCCATGAGTTACGGCAGGCCGTTACCATTCTAGATCGTTCTTTAATTATCGAAGTTTCTGTAGAGCGCTACTTAAAGTTGGCACATCCTCAGGCAACCATCGCGGATATTCGCGCTGCGCTTGAGGAAGTAGAAATGACCAAAGTGATAGATAGCTTACCAGAGGGTTTGCAGACTAAAGTATCCGTATTAGGGGCACCGCTGCAGCCATTGGAGTTTTTGTTGCTTAAACTTGCCGCCGCAATTATTGGTAAACCTAAACTGCTCATTTTGAATCAGCACTTCGACGCAATACCGGTAGAGTTGAGGGCGCGACTTCTGCGACGCTTAAGTAAATATGATTTTACCGTCATGTATTTTACCAATATGCCACTGCCAGATTGTTTCGAAGGTGTGTTGCATCTGCACGATAACGCAACGGCAATGTTAAATGAGTATTCAAATGGTGAGTCACCGATTAGTGCTGCTAACGCAAGCGAGAGCAGCACGGCTTCAAAGAACAATAAGGAGGGTGAGTAAGTGAATCACGCAGAACGTCGCTTTTTAGATAACATCACTTCATTGCCTTCATTGAAAGTGCCAAAGCTTCATCGTGTAATTACCGGAGTTATCATCTTCTTGGTGTTGGCAGCTGGATTAATTTTGTATTTCACACCATGGATCCAAACGGCTTATGGCACCGGTATGGTCGACTCGCTCGATCCTAAAGACAGAACCCAACCAATAAATGCGTTAGTTGATGGACAAGTAAAGCAGTGGCACGTAAGGGAAGGCCAACAAATAAAAGCCGGCGAGCCAATCGTTACCTTAATCGATATTGATGCGCAGCGACTTGAGAAGCTGCGGTCTCAGCTTTCAGCAGCGAACTTAAAAAATCAAGCTAATGAAACAGCAGTAAGAAATGCTGAGAACAACCTGGCGCGTCAACAGTCTCTGCAAGAGCAAGGGCTGGTTTCACGCAAAGAAGTAGAACAGGCCGAGATAAAAGTGCAGGAACTGCGAGCAAAAGCTGCCGCCTCTGTTTCGGAAATTAATGAAGTAAGCATGATTTTATCTCGTCAATCGACGCAAACTAAATATGCACCCGTTGATGGTACGGTTGTTCGGTTGCTATCAGGCGGTGTGTCAACGTTCGTAAAGTCGGGTGATATTCTTGGACAGTTTATTCCAGCAGATGCGAAACGCAGCGTTCGCGTTACCGTGAGAGGGTTAGACGCACCGCTGGTAAAGCCTGGTGCAAAGGCGCGTTTGCAGTTTGATGGCTGGCCTGTTTTTCAGTTTAGCGGATGGCCGGGTAGTGCAATAGGTACCTTTGGTGGGGAAGTTGTGTATGTAGAGCCTGTTGCTAATGCTACTGGCGATTTTAACGTGTGGATTAGACCTGACGAGTCTGATATTCCTTGGCCAGCTGAAAGTTCTGCGCGTTTGGGAAGCCGGGTTAAAGCGTGGGTGCTATTAGAAGAGGTGCGTCTAGGTTACGAGATGTGGCGACAGTTGAACAACTTCCCGCCATTGCCAACGCAAGAGCCTACTACCGGTGGAGCCAAGGGGGCTGGGGCATCAATATGGTAATTCGAAGGTTTACATTAGCAATGCTTGCAACTGTTGCGGTTATTAGCACTCATGTTTCTGATGCAGCAGCGCAAAACAAAAATACTAGGCAAGCACCATCAATCGATGCACTTATCCAGAGTATGGTGAACTATCATCCCTACGTTATGGCGATAAATGAAGGAAACTATCAAGCTGCCGCCGAGTTAGAAATAGCAAGAAGCAGTTTTGATCCGTTTATAGAGCAGAAAACCAGTAGCCGCGTTAGCGGATATTACGATGGCACTAATTTAACGCAGCGCTTTTCTAATCCGTTCGAAGACTTTAATGGCTCAGTTTATACCGAGTATCGTATATCAGACGGTGATTTTCCAGTGTACGAAGCCGATTACGAAACCTTGTCTGGCGGCGAGGCTAGTGTGGGCATTGCCATCTCCCTACTTAAAAACAGAGAACTGGATAAGCGTAGAACGGAGTTAGCCAATGCAGGGCTAGCGACTTCACAATGGCAAGCGTTAGCGACAAGTTTAATTAATGACTTTGTTTACAAAGGGGTTAGTGAATATGTTGCGTGGTACGAAAGCGCATTGCAGGTCAATGCCGTTACAGAGTTGCTTAACACCGCAACACAACGTGAAAGAGCGTTGGTGACCCGCGTAGAGAAAGGAGATTTAGCCAATGTTGTGCTGACAGAATTTAAAGCCAACATTTTGCAACAGCGCCTTTTGCTTGCCGAGCTTAAGCAAAAGCGAGACGCACATGCTCAAATGCTTTCTTTTTATTGGCGTTCACCTAAGGGAGAAATGTTGATAGTAGATGAAGCGAACCCGCCGAAAGATATCAACTGGCCTTTCTGGGTTGGTAACGGTCAGCTTATGACTCTTCGCAATGCCCTTCGTAATCACCCTGAACTTGATGTGATGAAATTAGAACAGCAGGTGGTAAATAACAAGACTGCGCTGGCTAGTAACGCGTTATTGCCGAAGTTAGATTTAAAAGCATCGGTTGCAAGAGATATCGGTTCTGGTCCGTCAAATTTAGACGGTACCGAAACAAAAGTAGGTCTGTCGTTTTCCTACCCTTTAGGAAACAGGAAGGCGAAAGCTGAACAAGCCCAATTACAGTCAAAGCAAAGAGAGCTAGAGCACAAGCTAACCTCTACTGAGCAAGCGATAACTCAGCGTTTTGAACAAGCGCTAGTTTATTGGGGGCAGGCGAAAGACATTGTTGCTCTTCAAAGTGAAAATGCGGCGCTAGCGAAAACCCTTTCTAAAGTAGAAAAAACACGTTTCGATGCAGGTGACAGTGATATGTTCGTGTTAAATGCGCGCGCACAAAATGAAATTAAGGCCCAAATAAAAGAGATAAAAGCGAAAGTGGACTTACTAAAGGCAGAACTAACCCTTTACAAAGAAGCCGCTATGTTGCACTCCCTTAACAACTGAGCTTTTTTGAAAACATCAAGTTTAATTGCGAAGTAGGCTTGATTGCTATCGCTTGCTGCTTGTTGTTAAGAAGCAGGTAAGGGTTGAAGATACTAGTACAGCTATAAACAAAAACGGCGTATTGAGTAAATCAATACGCCGTTTTTTTAAAAATCAATTAGTAGGGGGTTAATTGCCCAGTGCACTATTAAAGTCGTCTTCGCTTAGTCCGGCAGACATAGCGTATTCTTTTAACTTATCCTGAGATACACCCGCGTGTTGCGCAGTATTTAAAATACGCATTACTTGTTCACGCTGCTGCGCAGATTCTCTCACCGCCGTTTCAACTACCGTTTCTGCTTCGTTAGGAAACACGGCCAGAAGCGCATCCACTACATACTCACCAACAAAAGGAACAGCATTCAATGCGCTTGTCATGATATCGACAATCTTATTTGGATGTTCTTGCGATAATGTCTGAACAATACTGTCTGCTGCGTCAGGTTGAGTAAGCACGGCAACACGTACAATTTCATCTAGCTCTTCAGGTGTTGAAACCGCAGCAGCCTGCACAACAAAGTCGACATAAGTTGGCTCTGCTTTTATCGCTAGCTGAACAATGTTAGGGCAGCTACTTACTTCTTTCTCAATAGCCAGCTGTACAATCTCTTCAGTAGACGCAGGTTGAGCAGAGATAGCAGCAAAAATGATCTCTCTGTATTTGTCTGGATAGGTATCTAAAGCAATATCCACAATAGACACAATTTCTTGCGGATAATGACCAGCGATTGAACTGATTGCTCGGCCAACCGACATAGTTTGGTTTACTTGACGTCTTAAGAAGGCGGTTTGAAAATGATTTGACTCGTCAGCACTTTCTACATTCGTTGACGCGGGTGGCTGAACAACATCATTTGAGGATACTTCTTGTGCCATTGCTGTATGACTAACATGAGTTGCTAGTATTGCCGCAGACAGCAGTGTAAGAGTTCGTAACATAAACCCACCTTTATAATTATTGCGTAGTCAATTTCTGACACCACCAGTATTAATACATTTATAAAGAACACAAAGCATAGGTCATTTACGCTTATATACATTCTTATACGTATTCCTTTACGCAAGCCTTAATATCTATCGCTAATATTAAGCATTAATATAATAACGGCAGGATCAAATACTACTTTAAGAACTACTACTTTATAGGATCTGAATTCCTATCCTATTAGTAATTAGTCCATATTGTCTACTAATTATCACATTTGAGCGAAAAATAGACGGTTGGTTCAGTTTTTTCAACTTTTTCAAAATAAGTGTTGACGTGAGCGCTCATTTCCCTAAAATGCGCATCCGCTTCGGGGGAAAAGCAAAACAGCAAGCCTCTTGGAGTAAGTCTCTACTACCATTATAGGCCAGTAAAGACGGGAGTTTAGAAGAAGCGCTTCAGAAAATAAATTTTCAAAAAGTGTTGACAACGAAAACTTCCAGCGTATAATGCGCACCTCACTCGAACAGGGTGGGTCACTAAGAAGCAACGGCTTCAAGTGAATGTTCTTTAAAAATTTAGACAAGACAATCTGTGTGGGCACTCGTTAAGAGTGTCACAACGACGATTCATATTTCGATATATTTAATTGAAGAGTTTGATCATGGCTCAGATTGAACGCTGGCGGCAGGCCTAACACATGCAA
>NZ_JAFLMX010000012.1:0-8967 GCF_017849675.1 Alteromonas sp. AO-Serp | reverse complement strand
GCCAGAAATAGTAGCCTGGAAGTGAAATGGTTAATTGCCGTTACAGCACTGCCTATTTACATATCAAAGACGCCTTATTGTTTGATGCATTTATCTATCATACCAATGCATGCAGACTGATATAAGGCGTCATTGTAAGGGGGAGTAGGTAAAAGCGCGAGTTAAGCTTTAGAACGCGCTTTGTGTTTAGTTTGTAGCTCAATAATGCTAAGTAAGAACTTATGAGCCAAACCCACCGTTAACGGGGGCGAAGAACAATAGTGTCGCTAGAGTAGTCTGTAGATATCTGTAAATTGTCGGCAAGGGCGGCAATAAGCGCGTCTACATCATTGGTGTTGAATAGCCCTGCTACTTGCATGTTAGCAAGCGCAGCATCACCTAAAACGACCGTTTTATCCGTATATCGGCTTACTTCTTCAATCACGTCAATTAATGGCTCGCCGCGAAATACAATCTTGCCCTCACGCCAGCTTAAATCATTCGCGATATCTTCATCTGACACGTTCTCAACGGTGCTGTTAGGCAAAGATAAAAGCGATTTTTCACCTTTAACTAACGTCAGTGGCTGAGCCTGCGGTTTAATAATTGGATCAACAATGCTTTCGCCATTCGCTTTGTTAAGTGTATAACTGGCGACTTCTACCACGCCTTCGGTAACTACCAGTTCAAGGTCGCCGCGGTGATATTGCACATTAAAAGCAGTACCAACCGCCTGTATGGCTTTACCGGCTGCAAGTACATTGAGCGGGCGTGATTTGTCTTTCGCCACTTCGATATGAAGCTCACCTTTGACAAGCTGAATAACCCGTGAGGTTTCAGTAAAAGCGATGTTCACTTGAGAGTTGGTATTAAGCCATAGTGTACTGCCGTCCTCTAAGCTAATGCTCTTGTGCTCGCCCGGTTTGGTCGAGGCTTGTAACGAGTAGCTTGCCATTTGTGAAACAGGTTCGGTTTGGTTAGACGGCGAGAATAGATTTAGCCCCTGATAACTTAACAGCCCAACCATTAAAAACGAGGCAGCAATGGCCAGCGGGCGCTTCCAAGTCACGGTGTTGTTTGCTTTTTGTTTGGCGCTAGGCTCAGGTGTATGAGGTACGATTTCAGCCAGTTCGCTAAGCACCGACATCTTGTCCCACAAGGCTACCATTTCGAGGAAGGTGTCTCGATGCAAAGGCGTTGCGAGCCATGTTTTTAACGCTTGCATTTCTTCGGCATCAAGCCCTTCGTCGAGTTTCACAAGCCATTCGCTGGCGGCATCAAGCACACGCTCATCGCTATTAAACTGTACAACGTTGCTATTGGTGCCTGACTTAGCGTTTTTTGTTTCGTTTGTTGAACTATTCATGGGCGTCTCTCTTTACATCCGCCGTACTGTGTTGCCCACCACTTTGATAAGCATTCGGCCGTGTATGCGACGTCGTTTGTCGTCGCATAAACAAAGTGCATCTTTTTATCCCTTCAGCAATATGCTTTTCCACGGTTTTTTCGCTTATCTCTAATTCTTGGGCAATCTCTTTAAGAGAGTAGCCATACACTTTCTTCAATACAAATGCGCGCCTGCATTGCTTGGGAAGGGCGCGCACTGCGTCACAAAACAACTTAAACTCTTGCTGGGTGGCGTTGTTGTGAAATGTTTCATCTTCAACACCGCTTATTGCGCTTTCCAGTGCTGCCGCAACCTCTACGCTGTCGTCGACCATGCGTGTTTCTGCACGCTTCAAGTGATCGTAGGCCAAGTTTTTTGCGGTTTTAAACAAAAACGACTTGGGCTCTTTAATATGCTCGGTAGATTTCGCCTGACACAAGCGAACATACGTATCTTGCAGTATGTCATCCACTTCTTTAGGCGGCACAAGGCGCGACAGCATTTTGGCCATCGAGCCGCGCGCCGACATATAGGCATTATGTATGGCTGTTTCTATGGGCATATTGTTATTTTTTATCGTTGTTACTTACTAAGACGACAGCCACGCTATTTTCCCCCAGTATTTTCAACATTATCGCTCAAAAATTAAATTTGTTAATGGGTTGTATATAATGCGACGCTAGTTTAAAACAACACCAACAATAACGTGTAGGGTGACGCATACGCATCACACACTCTAATAATCAATAATAACAATAGCGTAAAACCGAATATGCCTGTGGCAAATGAACCATTCGACACAATAATCATGCTGCCTTTTAAGCCTAAAGCTTTAACGGTTGCACTGTGCATGATGTCGTTCGGCGCAAGTCACACTGTTATTGCACAGTCAGTGCTGCCCCACCAACAAGCAGAAGTGATTACACAGAATACATCGCCGCTCTCCGCAATAAATTTCGCTATTCCTGCACAAAGTGCAGACGAGGCAATCATCGCGTTTGCCAATCAAGCCGAGCTGACCGTAGTCTTTCCCTTCAACAAAGTCAGGCATATTTTTGCAAATGAAGTAAGTGGTAACTATACCCCGCAAGTAGCAATAGAGAAGCTTTTGGCTGGTACAGGCCTGAGTGCTGAAATTGTTGATAACACCCGAATAAAAATAGTGCCTGCTAGCGATAGTGATGAAAACAATCACTTGCTTGGTCGTCTTTTTAACGCCATTACCGCACAAGACGATAGCTTGGTAACCGTACCTGACGAGCAAGGTAGTTACGATATTGAATACATTGAAGTAAGGGGATTACGAGCGCGTGTTGCTCAATCGGTGGGGATCAAACGCAACGCGAACGTCATCATTGATACTATTCAGTCGGTGGATATGGGCAAGTTTCCCGATCAAAACCTCGCAGAAGCGCTGCAGCGTGTCTCTGGCGTATCTATCGACCGTGCAGAAGGTGAAGGTCAACTTGTTACAGTGAGGGGGTTTGGGCCGGAATTTAATCGGGTGTTATTAAACGGCAGGCCTATGGCAACCGATAAGCTCGGGCGGGAATTCAGCTTTGATACGCTGGCCTCTGAGATTGTCAGCAGTGTTACCGTGCACAAACAAAGCCAGGCGACTATGCAGTCAGGTGGCATCGGCGCTACGATCGATGTTCACACCGCTAAACCTCTTTCTTTCAAGGGAATGCGGGCGGCTGGCAGCATCAAAATGCAGTACGATACTAACTCGCAACAATATGCGCCTTCTACCTCTGCTATGTTCAGCAACACTTATTTGAACAACTCGTTTGGCATTCTAGCCTCTTTTACTCAACACAAGCGTCAAGCGCGACTAGAAGAAGCGCAAATTGATGGTTGGTTGGTAAATACTAACGTACCTGAAAGTGAGCTATCTGATGACGTTTCTACGCTATATGTGCCCAGGAATTACGATCAAAGAGTGCGCTTTGACGATAGAACACGTACGGGGTCTGCGCTCGTTTTACAATATCGACCTAATAACAAGCTCGAGCTTACGGCTGATTATCTGGGGTCAACATTTGATGTTGAAACCTCGGCAACCTCAATGGGACATTGGTTTACATCGAGCAACCTTGAAGATGTTACGGTGGATGAAAACGGCACGGCGGTGGCTTTTTCACAAAATAGCGGGCATGCCACCGACTTTCACGCGCGCACATTTAACCGTTCATCGACTTTGAGGAGCTTCGGTTTTGCAGCGAACTACATCGCAAGCGATAGCGTAATTGTTGATGCTGATCTGTCTTACTCAATGGCCAATGTCGATGACAACAATGGAGAGGGTAATTCTCTCTCGCTTATCGGTTATCTAAATCGCTCTTCATTCGATCATCGTCAGTCGAATATACTGCCCGCAATATCGGGCTTTGAACAAGCCAACCCCCGTCAGGTAAATGCCTTGGGGGAGCCGGTTGGCGTGTCCCATTACTTAGATCCAGCCAACGGCCGTTCCCACGTGATGTTGCGCAGAGGGTGGAGTATTGATGACGATATAGGGCAAGCAAAAATCAATGTAAGTGTGCTTGGGGATGAAAACTGGTTTAGCAAAATTGACGTTGGTGGAGCATTAACTCAGCGCGAAAAAGCCAACGAAAGAAGAGACAACGAAGCAGACGCAAGACACTGCAGTTTTTGCGGCTATTTTGATGCACCAGATATTCCCGATAGCTTCCAAACCATATTTGACGCAGGCGACGATTTTCTAGGCTCAATTAGTGGGCATGAGAACATACCTCATCAGTGGCTGCGCCACGACGGTGATACATTATTCCGTTACTTGGAAAACGCTGGGGATGTCAGTCTAGCCGCTGAAACACGGGGAAGCTCTTTCGCTGTTAAAGAAACAGTGTATGCGGGGTATATTCAAACCGCTATTGAAAAGGACTACGCGCCTTGGTTTATCGATGTGCATGCAGGGTTACGTGCTGAATATACTGATGTAAAGGTAAGCGGTGTCGATGAGCAGTTATCGGCGTTAGTTATTTTAGACCAAACCGAACTGGGGCAAGAGTTTGGCGCCTCGGTAAATATTGATAAATCGTCAAGCTACACCAATCTTTTACCCAGCGTGAGTGTTAAAGCCAGCTGGTTAGATAGTTGGGTATTTCGCGCGGCTTATAATCACAGTATCACCCGCCCAACCTTAGAACAAATGGCGCCGGGCGTCACTTACACCACCACGCGACAAGGTGGTGATCTGCGGGCGCGTATCGGAAACGCACAGCTATTGCCCTTTGAGGCAAAAAACATTGATTTGGCCATTGAGCATTACTACCAGGAAAATAGCTATATATCGGCAGGTTACTTTAGAAAAACGGTAGATAATTTCATTGTTAATGAAAGCAGTACACAAACCTTTAATAACGTGACTGACCCTAGCACCGGCACAGATCCAAACGCGGTTGATGATGCTGATGCATTAGCGCAGTTTTCCGTAATATCTCCTAGCAACGGTGAGTCTGCAACGGTTGAAGGGGTAGAGGTAGCAGTACAGCATTTGTTTGGCGAGTCAGGGTGGGGAATTCAGGCCAATGCGAGCTTTGTAGACAGCAACGCTGAATTAGACACCGCCAATATCCGTTCAACCTTCGCACTTACAGGGTTGTCGGGTGCAAAAAACATGGTGCTTTTTTATGAAAAAAATGCGCTGCAATGGCGGGTGGCCTGGAACCAGCGAGAAGGGTTCTTGCAATCACTGAACCAAACCCAAAGCACCGAGCCTACCTTTGTTAGCCCCTACAAGCAGTGGGATATGAGCCTTTCATACCAATTTAGCCCGAGGGTTTCTGTATTTTTTGAAGGTATCAATATTACTAACGAAACCGTGCATAAGCGCGGCCGATTCAGCAATCATCTCTTGCTTGTGCAAGACGCGGGGGCGCGCTACGCCTTAGGTGTAAACATCACGTATTAGTATTCGGTCACACGCAATGTGCAAGCGCCTAGCATTTATGTTCCTTGTGTATTTTTCTCCAGTGTTTCTATTTCTTTCCACAGTTGTTCTGATTGGGCGGTAAGCAATGAATAAGTCTTTATGTCACCGTTTCTTTGCGCGTGCATGGCTTTTTCAAGAAGGGCGTCATACTGCTTTCGCATTTTTTTGGTTGGATTGCTTTTAAAAAGTCCAAACATAGTGAAAGTCCTAAAAAGAGAGATAGCGAGAAAACGTTTGAACAGGAACTTTCGATCACCCATTTTCGTGAACAAACTTTCATAAACATTCATGGGAGAATACTTGAGTGAATAGCAGGCCACTTGGCTAAGTTGAGCTAAGTATGGCCTGCACTTTGGTTACATTAGAACTGGTAAGTGACGTAGGCACTAATACTTCTGCCTGGCTCTGAGTAGCGCTGGTATCCATTACCGCTCACACCGCCAAAGAAACCACCAGTACCGTCTCTTACGCTATTAAGCACTTCCCAGCGGTAATACTCTTTGTCTGTAAGGTTGTAGATCGCCGTGGTAAAGCGCAGGTTTTCAGTAATGTCGTAGTAGGCGAGCAGGTCGAAAACAGCATAGCCTGCAGGCGTATGCGATGGACCTGCACCGTTGTTCAACGAGGTGTAGCTAAGTTGAGTACTTTCTTCTACCCCTTTACTCAAAATTGCGACAAGTTCTGCGCCCCAATCACCTTCATCAGATACGTAGCCTAGTCCAACTGTTGCGGTATCTGGCGATACGGTTTCTAAGTCGTCCCCCGCATTGTTAAAAGCAGATGCGGTGTCGTAGGTACCGTCCAATGCTGTATAAGCAAAACGACCCGCAATGTTATCTGTAAAATTGTAATTAGCAGTAACTTCAAAACCGTCAACAGTCAGTTCGCCCGTATTTTGTGGCTGCGTGAATACATCATCAGTATTGACTACGGTTTCACAACCGAAGCGACCGCACTGCACGGTAGTTACTTCAGTGCCATAAGGCGTTGAATAAGTCTCGTCTTGAATCATGTTAGTGTATTCAGTTCTAAACACCGACACGCTGACATTTCCGTTCTCGAAATCACCAATATAGGTGAGTTCAAAGTTAGTCGATTCTTGAGCATCGAGTTCACTGTTGGCAATACGGTCAAGGTCAATAAACGTGTTACCAGTTATGATATCGGTGACTTCATCGCCTGAGTTTGTACCAAAATACAAGCTTTGGAGCGTAGGCGCTTGGTAGCCCTGAGCAATTCGGGCATTTATAGAGTGGCCTTTTACGAATTCGTAGGTAGCACCAATCTCACCTACCACCGCACTAAACTCGCTGTCTGTGATACTTAACCCTGTGGGGTCAGAAAATGTGCTGTCTACAGTAGGCGTATATTCCGTAGAATCGTAGCGAAGTCCAAGGTTTACGCTTAATTGCTCGCTAAGTTCAACCGTGTCAGCTAGGTAGGCTGTAATTAACGTTTTTTCGGTTTCTGGAACAAAGCTTTGGTCGCGAATAGGGTAGCCGTCTAAAATAGGCGAGTCCGCGGTTTGTCCAGCGAACCTGCGGTCGAACATCACCGCTTCAGCGTCCACCTGTTGATAACTAAAGCCATAAATAATCTCATGGTTAAATTCTCCGGTGATTGATTTGGCTAAATCAACATTGAAACTCAATGAGTCCTGGCTGAAATTGCGGTCCTCGGTACGCAATATAGCGTCGCCGTCTGCACTGCCGTAAAGAAAGCTGGTTACACCCGATGAAAACAGCTCTTGATAGTTCAATGTCACATCTATGCTGTCAGCAAACGCTAGGCCTAGGTTTTCGTTGTTAAAGAAAAGCCCAATTCGCTCGCGGTTATTTTCATCCGCTGAGGTGAAGTCAAAATAAGAGTCACTTTGGCGAGAAAGAGGTACGCCGTTCGTTTCTCTGTCCGTTTTTTCGTAAACAAAGCCTAGTTGCTGGTGCTCGGAAAAGTTATAAGCAAGTTTAAGTAAAACTGCATCGACTTGATTATCCATCGGGTCAGCCTGACCACGTGCTGAGCCAGAGATATTCTCACCATGGCTGTGGGCTTCTGTTTCGCTACTGTCGCGCATTGTGTATTGCAATAGCGAGTCGAAGTTACCCGTTCTGTTAGCGACGGTGCCGTGTACTAGCCATTCGTCAGAGCGTGCATCAAAACCGGTTTTCAACTTAACGCCTGTAGCATCACCAGTGGCAGGTAAAAAGTCGCTCGCTTCATTGGTCACGTAGGTAACTGAGCCTGCAAGGGAGCCTGGTCCTTGCGCGACAGCGCTTGGGCCTTTAGTGATATTGACGGCTTTTACGTGTTCCAATTCAATTTCGCCGCGGCTCGATCCATACATTCCATAAGCGGCGAATGAGCTTGGGTTTAGCGTTTCGCCTTGACCGACGCCATCTACAGTTACTGCTACGGCGTCTCCTTCCAAGCCGCGAATGTTGAAGCCATCGTTACCGAAACGGTTACCCGTATCATTAGTTTGGACCCCTGGGATATAGCGAGCGGTATCTTCAATATTTGTAATTGAGCGCTTTGACAGAGTTTGTGCATCCAGCACGGTTTCGACAGTCGTTGTCAGGGTTTCTTCACTTTTGGCCTTTGTAACTGCCAATTCTGATTGTTGAGCTAGGGCAGGAAGTGTTAGCGCACAGCCAAGCGAAATAGCTACCGTTGAGCGTTTAAATTTCATTGTTCTTTTCCAATTTATAATAAAAGTGCAAATAATTAGTATTTCGTATCAACGCTAAGCCTCCTGTTTGCGTCGGTTGATATCATTTTTATTTTTCTTAAATCGCGCCTGTCAAAGCGATTTCTTGACACTTCGTGCGTCAAAAATCGATCGTAATACTATTGATAACTATTATCATTTGCAATAGTATGATTTCACTTTTACAAAACTAGAAAATAAAAAACCATGAAAAAACACACGCTCATCAGTTTACCCTTGCTTATTGCAAGCAGCTTCAGTGGCGCTGCTCTAGCCCACGTGGCTTACCTAAAACCGCTTCAGTTTGAACCGGTTAGAGGCGGTAAAGTCACGCTGGATGCATCTTTTGCAGAACAATTTTTTGTACCAGAAGCGGCAATTACCAATGCATCGTTTGAAGTGGTAACCCCTAGCGGCAAGCTAGTGAGTGTGGAGAAGGTTGTCGATCTTTCTACCCGCAATGTTCTTGAGCACACGTTAGAGGAAGAAGGGACTTACCAGTTTTCAACCGGAAAACGCATGGGGGCAATTTTTCGCGTGTATGAAAAGGACGGTGAGCGTGGCTCTATGCGAGGTAACGAAAAGCCTCTACCAGAAGGTGCGATATTAAAAGAGCACTTTCAATCAGTTACGTTTGCAACAACGTACGTAACGAAGAAAGGGCCAAATGAACAGGCGTTAGCGCCAAGAAACGACGGCTTAGAGATCGTGGCAGTTAATCACCCTAACAGTTTGTTTGCCAACGAGAGTTTCAATTTCAAAGTTCTGTTTAACGGTAAACCTGTAACCGATCATGAAGTCTCGGTGTACCAAGGAAAAGATCAGTTCGCCGAAGAATCTGATGTAGAAAAATTAACGACAAATGCCAAAGGGCAAGCGTCGTTTACTCCTTCAGCACAAGATGTCTATTTGATGCAAGTAAGACTGCGTACCGAC
>NZ_JAFLMX010000148.1:0-24870 GCF_017849675.1 Alteromonas sp. AO-Serp | reverse complement strand
GATTTAGCCATGAAATGGATGAAAGTTGCATTACCTATTGGTGTTTTATTAGTAGGCTACATAGGTATGAAAGGAATCGAAGCCTCTGCCTCCGACAATACTATCAAAGAAGAAGTTGATACTCGCCCAACGGTGACTATTGAAGCACTCACCCCAGAAGATGTTCGCGTTCAACTTACTTCCTACGGTGAGATAACTCCCCTTGAAACTACGAATCTTGCAGCGCAAGTATCGGGGGAAGTTGAACGCTGGAACCCTAAATTTGTCAGCGGCGGTTTGGTCAGACGTGGCGAAACTCTTTTTGAAATTGAGTCTGACGCTTACGAGGCGGCGTTATTGTTAGCCGAAGCTAATCTTGCAAGTGCCCAAGCACAACTTATTCAAGAACAAGCACAGGCGGATGTAGCAGCTAAAGAAGCGAAAACAATGCCTAATGCACGGGTGACTGACCTTTACCTTCGCAAACCTCAAGTGATGAGTGCGCAAGCTGGTGTAAAGTCAGCTGAAGCACAGCTTAAAATCGCCAAGCGTGATTTAGAGAACTGTAAGGTAAAAGCGCCATACGACGCACTGATTGTATCAAGAGATATCAGCACAGGTGACTATGTCACTCAAGGCTCACCTGTCGCGGTAATTAACAACATTGAGTCTGCTGAAGTAACCTTCCCTGTTGCAGGCTTTGACCGCCTATTCCTGGCAGATAACACCATTGGTAGTGAAATTGCCATCGAAGTAGATGATGTGCAAGGCGCCTCGGTCAAAGGGACCATCCACAGAGATACCGGTGTGGTAGACAGCACAACACGTATGAGTTATTTCGTAGCGCGCATTGAAGATCCCTATGCCATCAACTCATCAAAGCCCATTGTGAAATTTGGTTCATACAGCACTATTTCATTTGAAGGGAAAACCTTAAGTGACGTTTATCGCGTTCCTCAGGAATTAGTTACTAACCGTTTGCTATGGACGCTTGATGACGAAGACAGGCTTAAATCTCAAAAAGTTAAGGTTGTGCGCGAAGAGAATGGCGACTTTCTTATTCAGGGCGATTTCAATGCGAAAAAAGTGGTGATGAGTCTACCTGAATATCCTCAAAATGGTATGCCCGTTAAGGTCATTGAAACAACGACCGAAATCGTGACAGCAAAAGCAAACTAAGGAGCTGTCATGGAAAACCACAACGACACTCAAAGCGGCATTATTTCTTGGTTCGCCAGAAACTCTGTGGCAGCCAATTTACTCATGGTTTTTATTATCATCATGGGTATCGCGAGCTACTTTACTATTCAACGTCAGATGTTTCCCAACATCGAGATTAATTACATTACCGTTGAGGCCAACTACCCTGGCGCTTCACCTCAAGAAATTGAAGAAAGTATCTTCATAAAGGTTGAGGAAGCGGTAAAAGACATCACGGAAATAAAGCGTACGGTTTCACGTGCATTTCGCGGTGGCGGTGCAGTTACACTGGAAATTGACACCAAAGCCGAGCTTACGGATGTGCTTGATAAGGTAAAATTGCGTGTAGACAGTATTGCGACTTTCCCTGCAGGCATGGAGCCGGTTAATGTTTCTCAGGTAGAATTTCAGCAGCAAGTTATTGAAATGCCTATTGTTGGTGACTTGCCCCTATCGGAACTCAAAGTGCTAGCTAAAGAGGTAGAAGATGAGCTTCTACAACTTGGCTCTATCTCTTTGGTAGAAGCCAATACGCCTGATGATGAAATTGCCATTGAAATTAAGCCCGACACGCTTCGAAAGTACGGTTTGACCATTAGCGATGTTACACAGGCAATTAATAGCTATTCAGCCAATATTTCCGCAGGTCAACTTAGAACTAACTCAGGTATCGTGTCTGTACGTGTTGAAAACCAGTACTACAGCGGCTATGAGTTTAAGCAAATCCCTATTAAAATTGGCGCAGGCGGCGCTAAGGTAACCTTGGGCGATGTAGCTTATATCAACGATGGGTTCGTTGAGGGTGAGCGCTACTTTAAATACAACGGCATGAACGCTATCTACATTGCCGTGAAAGCCACTAAAACCCAAAACACCATTCCGGTGGCTGAAACCGTAAAAGCCTATATTGACCAGAAAAACGAAAGCCTTCCTCAAGGAGTGAGCTTAGAAATCTTGGTTGATATGACCTATTACCTTAACGCCCGTTTAGACATGATGCTGTCAAACTTGGTACAAGGGTCAATTCTGGTCGCGCTTATGCTCACGCTGTTTTTGCGCTTCAGACTTGCTGTGTGGGTTATGGTTGGACTACCCGTATGTTTCCTTGGCGCCATGATGCTAATGCCTTTGTTTGGTGTAAGCATAAACATCCTTTCGCTGTTCGCATTTATCATGGTACTAGGTATTGTGGTTGATGATGCAATTGTTATTGGCGAGAGTGCTTACACCGAAATTGAAAGCAAAGGTGGCGGTGTTGACAATGTAATCCGCGGTGCCAAGCGCGTAGCTACGCCCGCCACATTCGGTGTTTTAACCACTATCGCCGTGTTTGCTCCGTTTACGCTAAGCAGCGGGCCTGAAGGTGCTTTCTTCTATAATATCGCTGTGGTGGTTATTTTGTGTTTGGCATTCAGCTTGGTTGAATCCAAGCTAATTTTACCGGCGCATTTAGCTCACACCAAATTCTCTCCTGTGAAGCAAAATAGCTGGCGGGCGCGTTTTAACAAGCGCTTCTTTGCTTTCGTAAATGGGCCTTACAAACGCACCGTTGAAAGAGCTATTGAGTGGCGCTGGGCAGTGCTGATGATGTTTGTCGCACTGTTAATGTTAAGCATGGGCCTAATTGGTGCTAACTACGTCCGAATGGTTCCAAATCCTAAAGTACCTCACGACTTCCCTAGCGTAAAAATAGAAATGAACGAGAACGTCTCTGACTTGGCTACCATCAACGCGCTTAAAATTGTTGAGCAAACTATTTTAGACGTTGAAGAGCAGATCATTGATGAATTCGGCCAGGGCATGATAAGAGACCGTCTTGCCTTTAATGATGACAGAACTGAGGGTCGAATTTTAACGCCACTGGTTAATGAAGAAGACCGCCCTATCGACACATTTGAACTTGCCCGTCGCTGGCGTGAGGCCATTCCTGAAATTACCGGCATGAAGTCGTTTACCGTAGTCGACGACGTAAACGGTGATGGCGACGACGGCGAATTCGGATATTTGCTCTTTGGTCCTGATATCGACACGCTTAACGCTGCAGGTCTTAAATTTATTGAAATGCTGCAACAACAGGAAGGCTTGTTTGACGTAAGTTCAACTATTGACCCGCCCAGTAAAGAAGTACAAATGACTTTGCTTCCGGTGGCGTACGATTTGGGGCTTACCCTTTCTAACATTGCTTCTCAAGTAGGTGCAGGCTTCTACGGTGGCGAAGCCCAGCGCGTTATTCGAAACGGTGAAGAAGTGAAAGTGATGGTTCGCTACCCAGAGCTTACCCGCGAACGCTTTGCTGATTTGAAGTACTCACTGATCACCACGCCTAATGGCCAGGAAGTTATGCTGGGTGACGTAGTGGCGTTAGAAGAAAAACCGGGCATTAGTTATATTCGCCGTGAAGGTGGATACCGCAGCGTTTACATTTGGGGCAACATCGATGAGGAAAAGATTGAACCTAACGAAGTCGTTACTGAAATTCGCGAGAAACTACTTCCTCAGTTAAAAGAATCATTCCCATCGGTTATGACTGAGCTTGGTGGTGACATTGAAGAGCAGCAAGCTCAACAAAACGAGCAAATACTGTTTTTCTTGGCTGCCATGATCATGGTGTATATCCTTCTGGCTGTACCGCTTAAAAGTTATGGGCAACCTCTTATTATCATGTCGGTTATCCCATTTAGTTTTACCGGAGCAGTCTTTGGTCACTTCATATTAGGTTTAGACCTATCTATGATGTCTAACTTTGGCCTAATCGCTGCCGCAGGGGTTGTTATCAATGACTCGCTGGTTATGACTGACTTTGTAAACCAGCGCCGTGCTCAAGGCTACAGCATTAAAGAAGCAGTGACTGAGGCTGGTACAGCTCGTTTTAGAGCAATAACCCTCACCTCAATTACCACGTTTGTGGGCGTATTGCCGATCATGTTTGAGACAAGCCTTCAGGCCGCGTTTGTTGTACCTATGGCAGCAGCCTTGGGCTTTGCCGTACTCTACGCCACGCTTGTTACACTAATATTGGTACCGTGTTTGTACTTAATATTGCTTGATTTACGTGGCCCATTTACGTTTATTAAGAGCAAAATTGTGCGCAAAAAGCCTACCAATGGCACTAGCGCTACGCACACACATGTACCTCAGCCAAGTGGGCAAATTGACTAGCTTTTATTTTTGATAAAAGATACAAACATGCAGCTTTTTTAAAATGAGCCTTTATTGGCTCATTTTTTTTATTATTTTTGACGGGAAATTAGCATGAATAACACCATTTCAATTAGACCTGCAACGCCTGACGATATTTCACAAATTCGCCAGTTCGTACTTGAGTTGGCTATTTATGAAAAAGCAGAACACGAAGTAGAAGCTTCTGAAGAAGCGCTACTGAAAACGTTATTTGGAGAAGGCGCGACAGCGCATTGTGTGATGTGTGAAAGCGATAATGCCCCCATTGGTTTCGCTGTGTATTTCTTTAATTACTCAACGTGGCAAGGTCGAAATGGCCTTTACCTTGAAGATTTGTACGTGTCACCAAAATCACGTGGTATGGGTGCTGGGAAAGCGTTATTGCAACACTTAGCTAAAACTGCGGTAGAAAACGACTGCGGGCGTTTCGAATGGAGCGTTTTAGACTGGAACAAGCCAGCTATCGATTTTTACGAGTCACTTGGCGCTAAACCAAAGAGTGAATGGTTAGGCTATCGTATGGATGGACAGACACTTATCGACTTCGCAAAACAGGCTTAACGCGGACTTGCTGACTTAGTCAGTATGAAGGTAAAACAGCGTTATCTGCAGATACGCCAATAAAACCAACGCCGCTTGGAACAACTTTTTCGCAAAATAAAAAAGCCATTCGCTTTCGCGAATGGCTTTTAAACAATATTTTAAAACTGACGGTTAGTTTAGAAAGAACCAATCAGTGATAGACGCGCATTAATTGGCGCACCTACTGTTACCTGATACGTAGATTGTGCATTCGGGAAGTAAAGCGTATCAGTCAAGTTTTCAACGTTTAACTGAAGGCGCATTTTGTCGCTAAGCGTGTAGTAAGCAGACGCATCAACACGGGTATAGCTTGGCAGTACAGGTGACGTAGCACTTGTCGATACTTTACTTTCGTCCTGATATGTAGCACCAATGCCGAAGCCAAATACTTCATTCACTTCGTAGGTTGTCCATACTGACATGGTGTTTTCAGGTAGCTCACGAAGCTCCACACCACTTGCATTTTCGCCATCAAGGTTGCTGTAGTTCGCAGTAATATACCACTTGTCTGTGATATAACCTTGCAGCTGTAGCTCAAAACCAGATACATCTGAGTCAACTTCAACAAAGCTTTCAGGGTCATTCGGGTCGTTATCCAATGACGTCTGCTCGTTCTCAAAGATAGCTGCTGTAAAGCTCATGCTGTCGTTGAAGTCCCACTTAATACCAATTTCTTGGTTAGTGAACGTGTCTGGATCTAGCGCGTTTGCGTCGCCATTAATATTCGCATATTGCTCGCCGCTGCGTGGCAAGAATGACTCACTGTAGCTAGCGTATATAGAGATATTTTTCTGTGGCTTATACACTAGGCCAGCACGCGGTGACACTTCTTCGTCTTTTCTGCTGCGTGTCTCTAAAACTTCAGGGTCCGCGTTGAATACTTCAATATCGAAGCTGTCAAAACGTGCACCTAGTACAAGGTCGAAGTTGTCTGATAGTGCAATTTCATCTTGAACATAGAAAGAGTATACATCTAAGTCTACATGCGTATCGTCGTTCAAGTCAGAGAAGTCTGCTGTAACTGTTACGCCTTCAGCATTTGTACCAGTTAAACCACGGAAGCTTAACGGACGTGAAATATTAAACGTTTCTCTATCACCGTCAGTGGAATCAAACACAGGGTTGTAACGATCTTGGTTTGACTTGGTATTAATAACCTCACCACCGAAGATAACCGTGTGCCCAATGCTTCCCGTTTCAAATTCGCCAACTAGGTTAGAAGACAAGATCATGTTTTCACGCTGCGTAGTATCAACGTACCCGTCTAGCGTTACTTGCTCAGTCTCAGCGTTATAACCTGCCGCATAAAAGTTCGAGTAAACTTTGTCATAGTCACCGTAAAAAGCGTTGAAGTTACCTTTCAGGTTATCTGAGAAAGTGTGCTCAACGTTTGCACGGAACACGTCAGCGCCCAATGTTTGGTAGTTGTTATCTGGATCGCCAAACACGATTTCTTCAAACGCTTCTACTGGTTCACCGTTGGCAGTTGGTACACCGCGGTCAATAAAGCGCTCGTGGTCAATATATTCATATGACACATCAACAATTGTGTCATCGCTTAACTCAAAGCGTGCAGTTGGGTTGAAGCCGTAACGGTCTCCGTAAAAGAAGTCCCGATGATTGTCTAAGCTTTCGTACATGGCGTTAATACGCAATGCCGACTTATCGCCCGTATCAACGTTTGTGTCTAATTGTAAATTGTAAGCGCCAAAAGTATTTGCCGAAACGTTGTAATTTACAAATGTCTCGCTAGTTTTCGCTTTCTTAGATACACGATTTAAGATACCACCTGTACCACCGCGACCGAATAGCAACGCATTTGGACCACGAAGAATTTCTACCTGCTCAACATTGTATAGTGCACGGTAGTACTGAACGTCATCACGGTTACCGTCTAAGTAGAAATCTGCAGAAGAGCGCACACCACGGAATACTACCGAGTCGCGGTGACCTTCACCTTGCGATGTATTAACACCTGGCGTGTAATCAATGATTTGACCAACGCTAGTAATACCGCGAGCGGTAATTTCTTCAGCCGTCATGATCGACAAGCTCTGTGGCACATCGATAATAGGTGTAGGGCTTTTAATTGAGTTAGACTGGTTAACTGAAAGGTACTTACCTTCTACGGTCAGTCTCTCAATATCTTCCATGTCAGCGGCAAACGCAGCTGGGCTTAGAATTATCGCAGTAGCAATACTCGTAAGTTTAAATTTCAAAATTGCTCTCCAAGTGTTCTGTAAGTCTTGTGTGTTTACTTTCAAAAATTTCTTAACCCCTATTATCAAAACGCGGGTTCGTGCCGCACTTTGCAATTGCAAATAATAATAGTTGTTATTTTTGGTCGGGATATTATAAAAATTTTGACTAAATGACGAGAGCTAAAGCGATAAAATTTAAAAAATCTTTGTAATTTATCTTAATTAATTAGATAGATGAGACTCAAATCGCGCCAAAATAGACTAAAGAATAAGCAGGTGAATATATTTCGTACGATTGTAGAGGCGCATATTGCAGGTGTCGGAGGACGAGCGACAGGGAGAACAAACAGCTAAGTGAAAAGGTATTTACTGGCTACATCATCTGAAGTGTAGTCCGTTTGGATCAAGAGGGATCTGTGAAGTTAGCGCGAAGACGGATAAGCGGAAAAAATGTTTGGGAAGTAAAAGTTCAATGGCCCTTCAATACTGAAAGAGCCTTGAACAAACTCATCGATATAGCCTGCCAACTACACAACAGCATAGCGGCTTAAAATCAAAGCCACTGTGTGTTTTGCTAAGCTCTTCTTATCGTTATCGCTGAGGGAATCTTCAATTTTGAACAGCTGAGGCCAAAAGCACTGCCCTTTTACTAAGCTATCAATTTCATCGACAACCCGATCCAAGTCGTCAAACGCGAGTTTATTGTCGGCTTTGGCATCCTTTAACCAGCGGTGCATAGCCGTCTCTTGGGCTTTTAATTGCGCAACTTCATCTTTTAGCTTTTCCGGCTCGTAGAAGAAGTGGCCAATCGCAACCCGAGCTAAATCGAGGTGTGATTCACTCACCATAAACTCAATGTCTTGCAAAATAAGGTCTTCTAGCTGCTCGTCTAGCGGAAGCGTAGCATCGTACTTTTTATTAATATTTAAAATAGCCGTTTGCCACTGCTGCGTAACCAAATGCATCACCAGCTCTTCTTTTGTAGAAAAGTGATTGTACACAGTGCGCTTTGACACATTTGCCAGTTCAGCCAGCTTATCCATGCTTGTGCCGTTAACGCCAAACTCTTGGAATGCCTGTGTTGCCGCCTGAATAATGGCTTCGCGTTTGATGTCGCTACGCGTACGTGTGTTGCCTACCATATGGAAATTCTCAAAATTAGTTATCCGCTACATTAACCCGATCATTTTACACCGAACAGTTTACTTTTCAATGTGACCGCACTAAAATGCACTCACCAGTTTACTTTAGGTAATGACTATCTTTGCTGCCGTTGTGCATACCATCACTACCTGGGGTTTACACATCTATACTTTAATTACCCTGACTATGGATTACATACACCTATGTCCATGATGCGATTCTCTCACATTTTATTTTTAAGCGTTTTATCGGTTTCCACTTTAAGTGCATGTTCTTCCGAAGAGCCTGCCGAGCAACAAGCAAACGTTGCACCTCGTTATGTCAAACTCGCTACGGTTAGCAACATTCCAGATTTTGACGAATTCACCTTCCCTGCCGTTGTATCGGCAGTGAAAACCGTCGATTTAAGCTTTGAAGTTTCAGGTCGCCTTATCCAGACCGACCTGGTGACAGGCAGTGATATCAATAAAGGCAAGTTACTGGCCACTATTGATCGTAAACCATTCGAAAGACGCGTGGACGAGTCTACGACACGACTTGATCAGGCCAAACGAGAGCTCGATAGAATTGAGAAAATGTTCGCTCAAAAGCTAGTTGCACAGAGCTCTCTGGATACTGCAAAAACATCTTACGAACTAGCAGTTATCGACTTAAAAAATGCAGAGCAAGATTTGAGCTACACACAGCTATATGCTCCTTTTGATGCTAAGGTATCTCAACGACTTGTTGAAAATAACAGTTTTGTTGCCGCAGGTACGCCGATTGCTCGCCTGCAAGATGTGTCTAAAATATACTTCAACATTAATGTTCCTGAGCGCTTACTTACTGCCAATATTGGCCGTGGGATAAAACAAGCCAGCGCCACATTAGCCACCAATCGCAGTCAGTGGTATCCGGTGAACTATGTAGAGCACTCTACCCAACCTGATCCTGTGTCGCAAACTTATGAAGTGGTGTTTGCTATGGAGCCTCGCGAAGAACTTCCCCTAACACCGGGCGCGCGCGCAGTGGTAAAAGTCAGCTTACAAGGTAGCCTTTATCCAGAAGGCTTTGTTGTGCCAGTAAGAGCACTCGTAGGTGACAAGGACTCAGGCTTTGCAGTGTGGGTATATAACGATGAAACAAGTTCAGTGGCCAAGCAAGCTGTAAACGTTAAGCATATTGAAAATGAGCTAGCGATTATTGAGGGTAAGAGCCAAGGCGAAATCACCCTTGGCCAGCAAGTGGTTGCTGCTGGAGCAACACAAATGCGTGCAGACATGAAAGTGCTTCCTTACCAAGGAGAGAAGTAATTTATGGATATCGCACGCTATTCAATTGATAAGCCCGTCAACATTTGGCTAATGGTAGTCATCCTGCTTTTAGGCGGCATTTTGGCTATGAGCAAAATTGGTCGCTTAGAAGACCCTGCGTTTACCATCAAACAGGTAAAGGTATACACCAACTATCCTGGAGCCAGTGCTGAAAAGGTAGAACGTGAAGTCACTGAACGCTTGGAAATTGCCATTCAGCAAATGCCGCAGTTAAAGGAAGTGACGTCAGTTTCATCGCCGGGCCTTTCAGAAATTACCGTTGAAGTTAAGAGTACTTACGACAGTAACCTCTTACCACAGATATGGGATGAGTTGAGAAAGCGACTTCGCGACACCGCAAGCTCGTTGCCAACGGGGGCACAAAACCCAGTGGTATTTGATGATTTCGGTGACGTTTACGGGCTTTATTACGCGTTAAGTGCACCTGATTTCGATACTCGGGAGCTTCGAGAATTCGCCCGAATTATTCGACGTGACTTACTTACCACTGAAGGAGTGGCAAAAGTAAACGTCACTGGCGTTCAAAAAGAACAGATAGTGGCCTATATCAACCCTTATCAACTCGCGGGCTTAGGCATTTCATTTCCTGATCTCGCCTCTCTTTTTGAAGACAACCTGCGCCCGTTCAACGGCGGCCGTATTAAAGTTGACGAAAAAAATGTGCGCCTAATTGTAGAGCGCGCGCCAGACAGACTAGAAGAAATATCTAATCTGTCAGTGGTAGTGCCTGGCACAAACCGTTCCCTTCGGGTTGCTGATATTGCCACGCTAAAGTTAGAGCCTGCCGACATACAGCCCGTTCATGTACGCTACAACGGCGAAGAAGCACTTACGCTTTCAGTATCAGCGTTGACCGACGTTAACATTGTTGATGTGGGCGAGCGTGTTAACGCAAAAGTAGAAAAGCTGCTTCAAGAACTGCCTGTCGGTATTACGCTTACGCCTATTTACGATCAGGCCTCAGTCGTCGACGAATCGGTTACTGGCTTTATAAATAACCTCGTTATGTCGGTGGCGGTTGTTACCTTAACGCTATGTTTGTTCATGGGATGGCGCTCAGGCGTGGTAGTTGGCTCTGTGCTTCTTGTCACCGTACTAGGTACTATTCTAATCATGTGGCTTATGGATATTCAGCTTCAAAGGATATCACTTGGTGCCATGGTTATCGCCATGGGTATGCTGGTAGATAACGCTATCGTAGTTGCTGAGGGGATGATGCTGCGCATGGCCACCGGCTCTACAGCCAAAGAATCAGCCAGCTTTATTGTTAAGCGAACGCAGTGGCCCTTACTTGGCGCAACCGTTATCGGTATTGCGGCTTTTTCAGGCATAGGTCTTTCAAACGATGCTACAGGCGAGTTTCTTTATTCATTGTTTGCCGTAGTGTTGGTTTCCCTCATGATAAGTTGGGTATTAGCGGTAACCTTGGTGCCCGTGCTTGGCGCATATTTTTACCGCAAAGGTATTGGGCAAACCACAGGTAACGAACTCTCTGCATCGCAACGCTGGTTTAAGCGTGCACTTTTAGGCGCACTTAAGCTTCGTTGGGTAACCATTAGTGCACTGTTTGTTATTACTATCGTGGCTTATGGAAGTTTTGGCATGGTAAAACAAGGCTTCTTCCCTCCGTCAAACGCGCCGCTGTTCTTTGTGCATTATTGGGGCCCGCAAGATAGAGATATACGTGCCACTGAAGTCATTGCAAAAGAAGCTGAAGCTCGTATTTTGGGAATGGAAAACGTCACGGCTGTAACCACCTTTATAGGGCAAGGCGCCGATCGTTTCACCCTCACTTATGCGCCTAAAAGTGCTAACGAAAACTATGCCTTTTTCATGGTTCGTGCGAATGAACTTGATAATATTCCGGCTATTCAAAGCGCGCTTGCGAGTAAGCTTACCGACCTGGACTTCGACGCTAGCTTTTATATGGAGCGCATGCAGTTTGGCCCCGGCTCTGGTGCAAAACTTGAGGCCCGTTTTTCAGGCCCAGATACTGAAATACTTCGCGAACTGGCGGATGAAGCCAAAGCACTGCTTTTTGCTGACGGACAAGTGAAAGACGTTCGACATAACTGGCGTGAAAAAGGCTTTGCCATTAATACGCAGTTTGACAACTACAACGCAGGGATTGCTGGCGTTTCGCATAGTGACTTTAGCCAGACCATACAGTATGCAAGTAGCGGCGTTCAGCTAGGTACGGTGCAAGACGGTGATTATGCTTACAACATTATTGCAAAGATGGGTAAGGCTGAAGATACCGAGCTTCAATCAATACGTGAATCACAAGTATGGTCTACGCAACAGCGCCAATATGTGCCTTTCACACAGGTATCTCAGGGCTTGGAGTTAATGACCGAAGAAATGCGTATTCACCGTCGCGACCGCGTTCGCACCATTACGGTAGAAGCTGAGCCGGGTGACGATGAAACTGCGGCCAAAGCGTTAGCGAGAATCCGCCCACTTATTGAAGACATAGAACTTCCAGCTGGATATTCATTAGAATGGGGTGGCGAATTTGAAAGCTCTAGCGATGCACAAAAAGCGCTGGGCGCTGGCTTGCCTGCTGGCTTCCTAGTCATGTTTATTATCTCAGTGTTGCTATTCGGTCATGCTCGTCAGCCGCTGATTATCTGGCTTGTAGTACCTATGGCTATTGTTGGTGTAGTCTCTGGTCTATTAGGTACCGATATGCCGTTTGGCTTTATGTCGCTACTCGGCTTCTTAAGCTTGTTTGGCATGCTTATTAAGAACGCTATTGTACTTATTGAAGAAATTGACCTTCAGATAGAAGAAGGCTTAGCCATTCGCCAAGCGATTGTTGACGCTACGATCAGCCGTGTACGCCCTGTTTCACTGGCGGCGGTAACGACCATTTTAGGTATGGCGCCGCTGCTGTTCGACGCCTTCTTTGCCGATATGGCAGTGACCATTATGGGTGGCCTGGCCTTTGCGACGGTACTTACACTTATCGCTGTGCCCGTACTCTACAGTTTGCTGTTTAAAGTCAGCTACCGCAAAAGCTAACGCTTTAAAACTAACGGTCTCTTTACCGCAATTTATAAACGCAGGTAGAGAGACCACTCCCCTTTCAAGCGGTGTTCACTATTAATAACATACGAGTACCGACCTAACGCTTTGCCTCTACCCTACTTTGCATAAACTTCATCACATCGCGCCACGACACCATTCCTACTGGATGCCTTTTCGTGTCGATAATAGGAATGCAGGAAATTTTATGGGTATTAAAAAGCTCAATAGCCGAATAAACAGAGTCACTTGGGTTAAGTGTAATGACTTCACGAGTCATGATTTGGTGCGCTTTTTTATCCAATGTAGCGCGATCAAGCTTTCGTTCGCTTAGGGTATCTACAAAAGGACTAATCGATTTCATCAAGTCTCTGTCAGATATAATCCCCTGCAGCTTATTGTCATGCACCACGACCAAATGATGAAACCCCGTAGCAGCAAAGAGCTCGCGCAATGACTGTAAACTGTCATCCATGTGCACGCTAACCACCCGCGTAGACATAATTTTAGCAATGCTCATTAATACTCCTCGTTAATTCCAGCGCTTGGGCTTTAATTTAGTTATAGCAAGCACAAGACAATTTGTACTCAACATGGGTTTAAACATAGCGACACCTAATTAGGCGTTCACATGTTACGTGTACGGATTTTCTCCCATTGATACGGCCACACAGAACAAGCGTAAATCCAGCTCTAGTTGATGATAATCTGGCTCCATATAGCAGCAAAGTTTATAGAAGGCTTTATTGTGGTCTTTTTCTTTAAAGTGCGCCAGTTCATGTACTACAAGGGCTTTTAACAAGGCCTCTGGGGCATAGAGTAAATCGTTATTAATGGCCAAGTCGTGTTTGCGCGTTTTACCCTGCATACGGTAAGTATGCGTACCTAGCGCGTTAGTTATCATATCACCTTGCTTTTTAAACGCGGCGCGCCCAAACGGTGGCGCATTTTTTAAGTATCGCTTTTTTAATTCCGTCGCGTACTGATACAGCAATTTATCGGTGGTTATATCATGGGCCTCTGGGTATTTTTTTAGTAAATAACGCTGTAGCCGATTGCTGGAAATGAGCTGTAAGGCTTGCTCCACAATAGTTGAAGGGTAGCCGTTAAAATACCGAGCATATTCATTCACGTTTTTTCTCCTTTACGTCAGGAATTATAAAGCAAATTGGAGCCGTAGACAGTGAAAGCCGCTTACAAACATTTCTGTTGAAAATAAAAAAACAGCAGTAACAATAAGTCATATTAGGAATCCCCCCTACAGTAACGACAAGCTAAATGATATGCTGGTCAAACAACGCTCGAAGATACCACTCGCATTTATCAAGCGCTCGGTTAAAAAAATAAAAAAGCTGACTTTTCATACGTTTTCCTGTTTCTTTACTATTCTTACTGTAACCAGCAGCTCGAAAGTATGATTTTTAGGTGTTAGCAAAGACAAGCTTGAATTTGGATACGCATTGATGATTAAAAAGTCCTTCTCAGTTATCGCTATGGTGATGAGCTTCCTCATTGTTAATAGTGCGTTTGCTGAAAAAGAGAATGTAAAGGTTAGTGGTTTTGGCACCGTTGCAACAGCAACTTCCGATTCTGACAGGTATCAGTTTCGTTCAGACCGGTCTCAAGCTGAATCGGCGAAAAAAGGCGGCCTTGCATTCAAGCCTTTGAGTTTAGTTGGCGTACAGCTTGATTACAGCGTTTCTGATAACTTAGACTTTGTGGGTCAATTCGTTTATCGAGAGCAAGATGAGCAAAACCTGGATTCGATAACCCAGATGGCTTTTCTAAGATACGATATAACCCCATCGTGGCAAGTAAGAGCAGGAAGACTTGCGGCCGATATTTTTCACTTCAGTGATACCAGAGACGTGTCGATAGCCTATCCTTGGGTGAAAGTCCCCACCGAGGTTTACGGTATTGTTCCCGCAAGAAGCTTTGATGGAGGAGACATTAGCTACACTAAGCCTTACGACAACTTTAATTTATTGATTAAAGGCTTTTGGGGAAGCGGAGAGAGTGACTTTTCTAGTGACGATTACAACCCGATTACGTTTAATAACTTACGTTCAATTGGTGTTGAATTTGTCTCATTCAACTGGAGCCTTGCTCTTAAACACACCCAAACCGAAGCGGACAATGACGACGAAGATTTAGCAGTTGTCGCTGCTTCCGTTGCGCAGCTACAGCCATTTTGGAGCGGCGCCATAGACTTTGCTAAAGAAGTAAGCCTTAAAGATACAACCATTCACTATACGTCCGTTTACTTCAACCGTTATTTTGATGCGTGGGAGCTTTCTGGCGAGCTATCATATATCGATTCAAATTCAATTGCGTTGAGACCCTCTTTTAATGGCTTCCTCAACCTCAGCTATCTTTATGGTGCGCATACATTCTACGGTTTATACTCATTTGCAAAAACAGACACATACTTTCTTAGCCAAGAGCAACCTGGCTTCCCAATAAACGAGAGCACTGCTCAACTAGCCGTTTTTGTAGAAGAAGTAGCGAGTAGCTTGGCACATCATCAACAAACACTTTCTCTCGGATGGCGTTGGGATTTGCAAGAAAACCTAGCCTTTAAAGTGCAGTTTGAGCGAACTGATGTTGAAGCTAGAGGAACTGGCCTACGCGCCAGAGATGGTCTTGTTGTAGATGATGAAGATGGGGTTGTTCACACTCTCTTTGTTGCGTTAAGTTTCAGCTTTTAGGGGGAGGAGATGACTTTTTATAAACACTTCTCACCCCTACTGGCTGTCGTGCTTGCCTTGTATAGCTTTTCCTCTGTAGCGCAATCACAAGAGAAAATCGTTGTTGTTACTAACTTAAACAATGATGTGCAGGTTTTAGATAAGAAAGGGATTATAGATCTCTTCATGGGCAAGTACTCGGCTTTCCCTAACGGTAGGCAGGCAACGCCCATCGATATAGAGCTTAATGACGAGCTAAAAGGTCAATTTTATAAATCGCTGGTGGGCCTTCCCCTTGCTCGCGTTAATGCGTATTGGTCTAGACTGAAGTTTTCTGGACGTGTTAAACCACCTGCGATAGAACAAACTATGGAAGATGTTAAACAACGGCTAGAAGACGATGAGTCAGCCTTAGCCTATGTATATGAGTCGTACGTCACCGACAAAATGAAGGTAGTGTACCGCTTTGATTAACATCCACGGCTTAGGGTTTCGTTTTTCACTCATATTAGTAGCTGCTGCTATGCTGGTAGTACTTACGACCGCCGAATTTTTTTATCGCGCTACGTATGAACACGAAATTAGTGAAGCGAACAACGATATTCAAGAACTTTACCAAACCGTTGCCGCAACGGCGTCTATCGCTGCTTTTTTAGAAGATGAAGATCTGGCAAAAGAGGCGATCAACGGCTTGGTTAAAAGTGAAAAAATACTCGCTGCGTCTATAAAAAGCGATGCAATGTATTATCAATTCAACGTGAACGATGCCATCAGCAAAGACGTCAAGCCTCGGGTATTTTTGGTGAGGCACCCATTCATTCCTGAAGACACCTTGGCTGAGGTCAATGTTTACCCTAACTTTGCCCACATTATTGAACAGGCGAAAAAAATAAGTACTGACAATAATTATTCATTGTATGTTGAAGCAGTGGTTGTCGGCATTGTTGCGTTGATAATTACCTACTACATCATAATCTCTCCTATGCTTCGCGTGGGTCGTTCACTGCATAAGATTACTCCAGGCACAAAAGAAAGAATTGAAATGCCGGAGTATCACTCCCGAAGTGAAATAGGCGAGCTGGTGCAGGACACCAATCAACTGTTAAACAAAGTCGAAGAGCAATTCACTCAAGAGCGTCAACTTAGGGAAGAAATCGAATTTCTGGAAAAGCGTTTCAGAATGCTTTTTGAAAACGCAAAGTCTGCCACTGTGTTAATGGCGGAAAATGGAATTATCGAGCTTAGAAATAAGGCCTTCAACGACTTGGTAGAAAAGATTGGCCTAGAGATAAAGCAAGGTTATGGCGAGCTACTTGAGGAGCTATTTGAAGCGCCTACTGCAATGAAAACTTCGCTTTCGGAGGCATTTGCACGCAATGAGTTTGCAACAGGTGAATATAAACTAAAATCAGAGAAAACTGACGACGCCACATGGGTTCAACTAATCGCAAGCCCTTTAGTCACTGATGATGGCGAACGCTACTATCAGCTGACGCTGAATGATATTTCTAGTCGAAAACACGAACTCCAGAAACTGGCCTTACAGGCAGACTTCGATGCACTCACAGGTATTTATAATCGCAATGGCGGTGAAAAGCTGATTGCGAAGTTAATGAGAAAAGACCACCACTTCGCTCTCGCGTTAATTGACCTGAACGGCTTCAAAGCGGTGAACGATATTTTCGGTCATGATGCGGGCGACGAAGTACTCATCTTTGTGGCTGAACAGTTACAGGAAAAAATTCGCAAAAACGATGTAGCGATACGTTGGGGCGGCGATGAGTTTGTATTATTACTTCAAGCTGAAGACGAAGTTTCCGTAAAACGCGCCATAGAAAAAGTGAATGACGGGGTGAAGCAACCTTTCTACTTTAACGGCGACCCAGAGCCAACCTTTATTTCAATGAGTGTCGGCGTTTCCTTTTTCCCTGCCATGAGCGATGACATGAATACGTTAATAAAACTGGCTGACATTGCCATGTACAAAGCGAAACAAGGTCTCAGCGCCCAATGACTATCTCTTCTTTGCTGACTCAGCATCACGTAATGGCAGCCAATAAATGTTGAAGAAAAAAAGCCGAGCAAAAATAGCTCGGCTTCTACGTGAAAGTTATCTACCTGTTCTCCCAAGGTGCAAACTTCAGTCAAAATACTTTTACGATGACGAAGGTATACACAAAAACTAGGATATTAAGCACTACTCCCCAATGGTTTTGCCTAGCATGCGCTTCAATGTGCCATCTTTATCAACGAAATGATGCTTAAGAGCGCCAGCAATGTGTAGCAAGAGTGCGACAATAACGGTATAACCAAGATAGAAGTGTATAGCGCCACCTGCTTTGGAAAGCTCATAATTTATCGGTAGCGTTTTCTCAGGATCTTCAACACTATAATTTGGCGCGAAAACCTCCAGACCAAAAACTGACAGCCCGTGCCCACCCAATACCGACGCCATCAAGCCTGAAATTGGCATTAAGAGCGTGGCGATAATTAACACCCAGTGCACAACTGACGCTAATTTATGCTCTATTGGCTTATAGTTAGCAGCAGCGCTAGGCCAACCATTTTTCATGCGCCATACCACACGTGCTAGTGCGACAAAGAGTACAAGAAAACCAATCGCTTTGTGCCAGGGGTATAGTGCATACACACCGTTTTCCGACATGTAAATCCCAGTGGCAAGCAAGCCAATAATGGTTAATCCAACCAACCAGTGCAAAAATACCGTAGTGGTAGCAAATTTGTTATGACTATCGTACTGCATGCGTTCCTCACTTTTATTTTCATATTAAGAACTACGTTTTCCTTAAAGCGTATCTCAATATTGTATATCTCCTCACACATTGTGAGGGATTAATTCTATTTATAAAGCAATTTTTAGACCGTAAGCAGTGCATAGACACAATGAGGGGTTAATACAGGTTCACTCTCTACCCTGCGATTTGATTGCTCCTTCAAGTGTTTTATTTAAATTTTTTGCCATGAACTAGCCGTTTCTAAAATGCTTATATCAGCGATAGATTATTTATAAAAACCATCTAGCCAGCGGGATAAATAACACTTAGACTGCAAAGACAAAAATAAAAACGACAGGTATTGCGCCAGCACAATAAAGCAGCGGCGTTCGACATCATTCTACGTTCAATTGATAGACACGTTAATTCAAAAGTACATGTGTTAGCGTTGAGCAAAAGGCGTAGGTGGTGAAGTACTTTTCATTTTAGTAACAAGGGTTCTCAATTTAATGTCACAACAAAAAGTAGGTTTAGTGGGCTGGCGCGGTATGGTTGGCTCAGTATTAATGCAGCGCATGCAAGAAGAGCAAGATTTCGCGCACATTGAGCCCACCTTTTTCACTACCTCGCAAAAAGGTAGTGCAGCACCAGATTTTGCTGGAAAGGATGCTGGTGTTCTAGAAGATGCGCACGATATCGAAGCGCTATCTAAACAGGATATCATTATTACCTGTCAGGGCGGCGACTACACAAAAGCCGTGTACAACGATTTAAGAGCCACTGGCTGGAACGGTTATTGGATTGATGCTGCGTCAGCGCTTCGTATGAAAGACGATGCCGTAATTATTCTAGATCCAGTAAACCGTAAAGAAATTGATAGTGGCATTGAAAAAGGCATTCGTACCTACGTAGGTGGAAACTGCACGGTTTCCCTTATGCTTCTGGCACTCGGTGGCCTGTTTGAGAAAGACTTGGTTGAATGGGCTTCGCCAATGACCTATCAAGCCGCTTCAGGTTCAGGTGCACAGCACATGCGTGAGCTAATTAATCAAATGGGTGCAATTCACAGTAATGTGAAAGCTAAAGTTGAAGATCCTGCTACCGCGATTTTAGAAATTGACCAGCAAGTGTCTGAGTTTATTCGAAGCGCAGACTACCCTAGTGAACAGTTCGGTGTTCCGCTTGCGGGTAGCTTAATTCCGTACATCGATTCGCAACTACCTTCAGGTCAAAGCCGCGAAGAGTGGAAAGCCCAAGCGGAAGCCAACAAGATTTTAGGCATTAAAGGCAGTGAAGTGCCGATAGACGGTATTTGTGTACGTGTTGGCGCCATGCGCTGTCATAGCCAGGCTATCACACTTAAGCTAAAGAAAGACTTGCCTCTAGCCGAAATTGAAACAATCTTGGCTAACCACAACGACTGGGTAAAAGTGATTCCTAACGATCGCGACGCGACGATGCAAGAACTTACGCCAGCGAAAGTGACCGGTACACTGTCTATTCCCGTAGGCCGTATTCGCAAGCTTAACATGGGTCCTGAATATATCTCGGCATTTACTGTCGGCGATCAGCTATTGTGGGGTGCCGCAGAGCCGCTTCGCAGAATGCTGCGCATTGTGCTTGAGCAAAAGTAACGTCAAGCTTATAGCTAATTAATCTGAATTTAGAGCGCCTTGCTGTGTCATTACACGCAAGGCGTTTTTTATCAGACTATAAAAGCCAGAATCACTAGACTTCGTTGACACGATAGCGCTATTTTGCCGACTCAGACCAAACAGCAAGCTCATTACCACCTGGCTCGACAAAATGAAAGCGACAGCCCCCCGGGAAGTCAAACAACGGTTTAGTAATTGCTCCACCTGCTTTTTCTACACATTCTTGCGATTCAGAAATGTTATTGGAATACAGCACCAATAAAGGCGCACCACTTTCTGCCTTCATCACACGTTGTGCAGAAAAAATCCCTCCGTCCATGCCAGCATTGCTAAACGCACTGTATTCACTGCCATAATCGGTAAAACACCAGCCAAACGCACTTTCAAAAAACGCTTTTGAGCGGCGAATATCTAGAGATGCAAATTCTACATAGTTGAGTTTGGTGCTTTCTTGCATGTCACTCTCCTCTTTTTAAAAAATGATGAGCTCATACTATCACCAACTTTAGACTTATCGATTAAATTCTAAACGTGCTTAATCGTTTAACATAAGACAAATAGCATTTATTCGGGTCACTTAGTTTGCAGCATTTTATTAGTTTGGCTTTATTGCTTGCCCTAACTTGGAGTATGGGAACGGTTAGTGCTCATGCATCTATCTCAGACAAGGTCAGCGAAATTAAAGTGGACGTTGAAACCTTAGTGCCTATGCCTATAGGGGCAGCAATAAAAAAGCTTGAAGCTTGGTTGTTATCTGACACATTAACGCAAGATGAAAAAAGAAAAGTGGGCGCGCTTTATGTTCAGTACCAACTCTCGATACACCAACGCCCTTCCGAAAAAATCTTAAATTCGCTGATTGCGTTGCAAGACAACTCGAGTGAAGGGCTTACAATCGCTACTGGTGTAGCAAGAATGTATGGTATTTCAGCAGACTACGACAAAGCCTACGAGCACTTTAACCGCGTTGTTGCAACGCCTGATATTCCACCAAGCGTAAAGGCATACGCGCTTATTTACCAGGTATTAACTTACAGCGAGGGGCAGGTTTTTGCGCCTAACGCTGAGCTTATCAACACGGTAAACGATATACTAACCAAACATACGCTTACCAAGCTTCGACCGTTGTACTATGCAATTGTGGCAGACTACTATCAATCAGTCAGCGCTTATGACATTGCGCTGTCTTACTATGAGAAGTCGCTTGATGGCGCCAAAGTTGAAAACCAGCGAATTTTGGTCAGTGACAATCTATACGCCATTGGTATTCTGTATAGAAATCTAGGAAACTATAGCAAGGCCATCGACTACTTTGAGCGCGCCATAGAATTCGATTCACAAATTGATATTAACTATTCTGAGTTTCTTGCCACTTACGGTATCGCTACAACCTATTATCGTTCAGGTAACCTCCAGAAAGCACTGACACTGTCTGATATCGTTCTTGCTCATCCTCTCTCATCTTCTTTTTACAATAGCGAAATTTACCGTTTAAAAGCGGAAGCTCACCTTAGTTTAGGAGAACTGGATAAGGCGACAAACGCGCTCAATAAAGCACGTGTACTCTACGATGAAAACCGCGAAGCCGAGCAAACGACTTGGCGCGCACAGCTGGACAAAACAGAAGCCTACATTACTGCTGCGAAAGGTGATCACGCGCTGGCATTCAAACAATTTGAGGTTTTCCATGAAGCCTATTTGAATGCAAAGAAATATGAAGACTTAGAGCTAATAAAAAGCGCCAACTTAATTGATCAGATAACCCAAGAGAAAGACAGAGCAAATCAACTTGAGAATGAGAATAAAGCATTCGAGGAAGCGCTTTTGTTGAAAACAGAGGCTCAGCGCACCCAATCACTTTTTTCCACGTTGCTCGTCATACTTACCACACTCACCCTAGTAACAATTGTTATCATTCTGATTTTATTGAGTAAATCAAGACAGGCTAATGCGCTTTACTTAACGGCGAAAGAAAAAGCAGAATTAAACAATCGGTTGAAGTCTGAGTTTATTTCTAATATTAGTCACGAGATTCGCACGCCTTTAAATGCCATTATTGGTTTTGGACAATCATTAGCGAGCCGCGCAGCAGACGTGCAAGCAAAGGATCTCACCAAGAAAATCGTCAATGCATCTGAAATGCTGCTTCAACTTATTAACGACCTACTCGACTTTTCGAAGATTGAAGCGGGCAAGCTAACGTTGGCTATCAGGCCTCACGACATCAATGAAAGCCTGTGTACATTAGTCGACATATTTTCAGACCAAGCGGAACGCAAAGGATTAGTGCTCCAGCTTCATATCGACAAAAACCTTAATAACGATTTGATGTTTGACGAACTTAGATTTAAGCAAATATTGGCAAACCTAATAAGCAATGCCATCAAGTTTTCTGATAAAGGAATTATAGAAATTGGATTATCCGTATCAGAGTCGAACGATAGTCATTGTGCCCTGCACTGCTGGGTAAAAGACAACGGGATTGGTATTTCGAAAGAAAACCAAGTAAAGCTGTTTACGCCTTTTACGCAAGCTGAAAGCTCCATAGCGAGAAAGTATGGCGGCACAGGCCTAGGGCTTAACACCAGTAATAATCTGCTTAAGCTAATGGGCTCTTCACTAACGCTCGAAAGCGAATTAGAACGAGGCTCTACTTTTTCTTTTGATGTCACGTTTGCTGTTGCAGCAGATATTGATATTCCGCTATCTGAGACAACTCAGCAACACGTTACGCTAGAAGGCGCTCGTGTCCTCCTTGCAGAAGACAACGACATTAATGTTGAAGTAATAAAAGCGCTTCTTGATGAATTCCATTTAGATTTAACACACGTATCAAACGGACAAAAGGCCATTGATGCATTGAAAGCGTGCACTTATGATTTGGTACTAATGGATATTCAAATGCCTGAAGTTGATGGGCTTAGCGCCACACGGCATATAAGAAATGTACTTAAGTTAAAAACCCCCATCATTGCCCTGACGGCTAACGCCATGCAGCAAGATATCGACAACTGTCACGCGGCAGGAATGGATGCCCATGTGGGCAAGCCCGTAGACAAGGCTCGCCTTGTTAACACACTAGGCGAGTTTCTTGCTCGCCCGGCGTGAGTAGTTAAAAACTGACGTCCCACTGCAGAGAGTAGATGGTCTCGTCCCCTACTTCAGCATCGAACTGATCCAGTGAAACCCTGCTTACCTCTGCGGTTAGTTTGTTTTCGTGGCCATTAAAAAAATAGTTGAATGCTACTGTCTTTTCAAAAAAGCGTTCGTCTTGTTCACTGTCTCGGGGCGAATAGGTCCCGAAGCGTGCAGCCATTTCAAGGGGCTCTGGCCACCAGCTGATTGATTCACTCAAAAAATAACCCGCCTGCACATAATAGCCGCGCAGCGTAGTTTCTCTATCGTTGTCCGCTAAATCCACAATATCTTTTTCATGATATTCCGCTTGAGCATTAAACCCTTTATAAAAATAGGCACCATCAATCACAAACTGCTGAATGTCGTACTGACCTTCGATCTCGCCCGCACTAAAGTTGGCTAAATTACCAGCGCCAGACGATGAAAAACGCGTAAACTGGCTTTTGAACTTCGCACCTGCTATTGCTAGAGCGGCTTTGGGCGTAGCTGTTCGTTTAATGTCACTGTTTTTAAACCCGACAGACTCACCTAAGAAATTCCACTGTAATCGCCCTGTATACATATTCTCGCCATCGTGATTGCTATAATCACCACGGCCTGAGCCATTGAATACTCCTACCCAGTAATTGAAATTGGCCGCGCCTGGGCCATCAAAATTACCGTACAGGGATGCCCCCATTTGCCTATCTAGCGTAAATATTCTGTTGATGATTGAACGATCCATCATTTGCTGGCCGCCACTGCTAACACTGCGCTCTCTGGAATACTCGACTTTCCACTGACCAACCTTAAACCGAAGCGCGTCATACTTTTCAAAGGATAGTGTAGCGGTCAGGGTGCGCTGATCGACAGCATCATATTCCACACCATATTTAATCCAAGGCAAACCAATGTGACCGTCTAATTTGACCCGCGCCCTGTTAACGCCAAATTGATTACCGGCGTTATGCTCAAAGTCAGCACGCTCGGTAGGCTGGCTTATACCGGGATTGGCATAGCGAAACTGAAGTCTACCGCGCACGCGTAGTGAGAAGGTATTGCTGTCGCTTTGAAATGAAAGGCCGTTGCCATTGTATTGAGAGAACGTTGCGCTAGATTCGCGCTCGGCATCAACCTCAGACGCTACAACCGCCGTATGGAAAAGCGACGCCCATAAAGCACTCAACAGAAGACAAGAAGAAAAACGATATTGAAAAAGCAAAGCACACTAAATATAACGGAAGTTTGCGCGCAGGATATATACTTTAGTATAAGAATCAAGTGCTCTGACATAAAAATGACACAAAACTGTAATATTTAACGTTGAAATACACCGTTAGATAGACCTGTCACTTTAACAGTAAAGCATTTGCTGGTAAGTGAGGACTTCCTTTCTGAGCAACTTCGTGTTGTTTGATCAGGTTAACAATATGCTTATTCACTGGCGTAGCTATGTGATTTTTTTCACCGAGCCTGACTATCTCGCCGTTCAAATAATCAATCTCCGTTCGTCGCCCCAGCGCCAAATCTTCATACATTGATGAACGTGCTTCGGGATCTATTTTAAGCGTAGATGAAGCCACCACATTGAATAAAAAATCAGGTAGCTTCATAATTTTTGGCATCAGTTTGGGAATGACCTTACCGGTTCTTGCTGGTGCAATTCCTTCCGCTTTTAGTACTGCTAACGCCTCGGACAACACCTTTGCCATAACTAACCTATATTGCCTATCTCCTAGCTGTGATTTCAGCGGTATACCCGACAGTGCATTGACCGCGTTATTCAAGTTCATAATGAGTTTGCCATACTGTACAGCTTCCATATCGTTATAGACCTTAACGGGCAACGACGCGTTGTTAAGCGCTTTTATGATGTCACTACATTGGTTATTGGGGTCTTCAAGGGCAATATTACCCTCAGTACCACAGTGAAAATGGCCGATACCTTTATAAAAAACATTGAAAGGCACCATGCCTGCAATTACGCATTGTTTTATGTGCTGGCGAGGCAGGCGTGCATTACCCACTCCGTTTTGAAGACTGACTACGAC
>NZ_JAFLMX010000129.1:0-14686 GCF_017849675.1 Alteromonas sp. AO-Serp | reverse complement strand
GCGAATATCCTTAGCCGTAATAGCTTATGTTAACCAAGACGTCCACTCCGAAAAAGACAGGTCGCGCTGATCTAGCATTTGCGAGTCCCACACGCGATGTAAGTTAGAGTCTTGCCAGAAGAAGCGCACTTTTACATCGTTACCGCCACGATCAGTTCCGTTTCCGGCATGAAGCGGCTGATGAAGGTCGCCAATAATATGTACAATGAACTGAAGGGCCAGACGCTTTTCTTCAACGGTGGCGGTGTCGCTTTTTAACGTTTCAGTAAACTGCTTTAACGCGGTAACCGCATCACCTTGCTTTGGTGCGCCAACTTCTTCGTAGGTCTTTCCTTCAGGTACAGATACATAGTGCCAAGGGCTTGCGGTTTTCTGCCAAAATTCGCTGGGGTCAGAACGCATTTCGTCAGCGTGAGTTGAGGCTTCAGCCAACGAACCGTGTGGTAATAACTCCATTAGTGCAGCTTGTGAAAGAGGGCTAAGATATTGCTCGGCAATAGCGCCAGTCACTCGGTGACCGGTTTGCCCCCATCCGAAAGCGGGTGATGAAATACACAATGTAAATAGCGTGCTCAGCGCAACTGCGCAAATCCTGTTTGCAAACGCGAACATGGTTAATCCTCAGAATGTTTGGAAGACTGGTAGCCCCATCTTGCGACAAGAGACTGCTCAATACCTAGGTGATCTAGTATGCGCGCCACCACAAAATCTACCAAGTCATCGATAGTTTTAGGATTGTGATAAAAGCCAGGCGCTGCAGGCATAATAGTAGCACCCATTTGCGAAAGCTTGAGCATATTTTCTAGATGAATAGAAGAAAGTGGCATTTCACGAGGCACCAAAATAAGTTGTCCACGCTCTTTTAGAACAACATCAGCTGCGCGCTCAATAAGGTTGTCGCTAGCGCCAATGCTAATGGCCGAGAGGGTGCCTGTTGAACACGGGCAAACCACCATTTTTGCGGGGGCCGCTGAGCCTGAAGCTACTGGTGAAAACCACTCTTCTTTGCCGAAAACCTTGATTTGGTCTGGCTTTGCATTGCAATGCTCGGTAAAAAACGCGGCAGCGTCTTCTGGTCGCCCGGGTATCTTGACGTTCTCTTCGGTGGCAAACACCACTTTGGCAGCGGAAGAGATTAATACATACACTTGGTAATCGGCGTTAACTAGCGATTTCAATAGTGTAAGCGCATAAGGCGCGCCAGATGCGCCTGTGATAGCAAGCGTGACTTGCTTGTCATGTTTCATTGTATAGCCTCTGTAGATGACAAGCGTAATGCGCTTGTCTATCGGGTAACACTTCGTTTTATTCTGTCTATTTACAATTTGGACTTCATTTTTAGGGCGTCGAGTATTCGGCCATGAATGCCTTCAAAACCGCCGTTACTCATTACAAGAATATGATCGCCCGGTTGTGCTACGTTGCAAACGCCTTGAACGATCTTCTCTACATCTCTGAAGCAGTGCGTAGGCGCGTTGCTGTCCGCTACCGAATCGACTAACGACCAGTCCATGCCTTCAGGTTCATAAAGGTAAACCTCATCGGCTTTCTGCCATGAGTTTGCCAGCGTATCTTTGTGCACCCCCATTTTCATCGTGTTAGAGCGCGGCTCTAGCACAGCCAGAATACGGGCATTACCCACTTTTTTGCGCAATCCATCAAGTGTAGTCGCAATTGCAGTAGGGTGGTGTGCAAAGTCGTCATAAAGGGTGATGTTGTTTACTTCACCCTTTACCTCCATGCGACGCTTAACATTCTTAAAAAATGATAAGGCTTCTATGGCAACAGGTAAGGTAACACCTGCATGGTGGGCGGCAGCTATGGCCATTAAAGCATTGTCCACATTGTGTTGACCAACCAAAGCCCAGGTTACCGTTCCAGCTATAACGCCGTTATGTAATACATTGAATTCACTGCCGTCTTTCTTTAACAGTTCTGCATGCCACTCTTTGCCCAACGATTGGCGAGAAGACCAGCAACCTCTCTTGAGCATATCCTCAATTGCGGGCGTATTGTTAGGTGTAAGAATAAGCCCGTTTTCTGGCACCATGCGAACCAAATGGTGGAACTGGGTTTGAATAGCCCCAAGGTCAGCAAAAATATCTGCATGGTCAAACTCAAGGTTGTTAATTACCAAGGTTTTTGGACGATAGTGTACGAACTTAGAACGCTTATCGAAAAATGCGCTGTCGTATTCGTCAGCTTCAATGACAAAAAAGGGGCTTTCACCCACGCGAGCCGATACGCCAAAATTCTCTGGTACGCCGCCAATCAAATAACCAGGGTTAAGACCAGCGTGTTCTAAAATCCACGCGACCATACTGCTAGTAGTCGTTTTACCGTGGGTACCTGATAAACCAATGACCCAACGATCTTTTAGTAAGTTATCAAGCAGCCATTGTGGGCCGCTAGTGTAAGGCAGGTTTCGGTTTAACACGTATTCAACGGCGGGGTTACCGCGCGACATCGCGTTACCAATTACTACCATATCTGGCGCTGGATCAAACTGGCTTTCGCAATAACCTTCGGTCAACTCGATGCCTAATGCTTCAAGCTGGGTGCTCATGGGCGGATAAACGTTTTTATCAGACCCTGTTACTTTGTGGCCGAGTGATTTAGCAATAGCGGCGATGCCGCCCATAAAACTTCCACAAATGCCTAAAATATGTACATGCATAGCGCATTCTCAATGAATTATCATGTTATTGGGGTACTGTATCAGAACCCCGTGGCCTATAGATAATTCAATTTTAATCATTCAATAAATGCCTTAAGCCGTTGTAATACGCTAAACACCTATGAATCTATGATGTGCAAACTGGTATGGTGTGTGTATGACATTTTACGCGCGTGTTCCACTTACCCAAGAACACGGTTACAATCTAACCACAGGTTTAAAACCTGTGTGTGCTTCAGACAAACGCCGGTAAGGAAAGCTGAGCGACTGGTAGCACAACACCCTACACACGAAAAAAAGGCTTACATTCAATGAAACGTTTAAATTCCCAATTGCAACAAGACGGTGCACCGCTTGAGTTAATTTTACTCATTCGTACACTGCTAGCGGGCTGTAAAGAAATCTCTTTCCGCGTGAGTCAAGGCGCACTTGCTGGCGTGCTCGGTTCAACCCTTTCAGAAAACGTACAGGGCGAAACACAGAAAAAGCTCGACGTTATCTCTAACCACATTTTAAAAGACACGCTAAGGGAATCTGGCTACGTAAAAGCCATTTCGTCTGAAGAAGAAGATGACGTTGTACCGTGTAATCCAGACGGTAATTACTTAGTAAGCTTCGATCCGCTAGATGGGTCGTCAAACACTGAAATTAACAGCCTAATTGGTACTATTTTCTCTATTACCCATGCGCCACAGTGGATGAAACCAGACGATCCGTCTGCTTTCTTACAGCCTGGAACGCAGATGGTAGCTGCAGGCTATGTGCTGTATGGCCCGTCTACTATGCTGGCGTTGACGACGGGTCGCGGCACGCACATTTATACGCTTGATAAAACCCACGGTGGTTTCCTGCTTACTCACCCTAATATTCAAGTACCTGAGCAAACGTCAGAGTTTTCGATTAATGCGTCCAACCAGCGTCATTGGGAACCTGCAATGCAGGCATACATTGCCGACCTTCTAGCAGGTAAAGATGGCCCTAGAGGCAAAAACTTTAATATGCGCTGGGTAGCGGCAATGGTGGGTGATATTCATCGTTTGCTTTGTCGCGGTGGCATCTTTATGTATCCATTCGATAACAGGGACCCGTCTAAGCCAGGTAAATTACGCTTGCTTTACGAAGCTAACCCGATGGCATTCTTAATGGAGCAAGCAGGTGGAAAAGCAGAAACAGGCACAGGCCGAATTCTGGAAGTTATGCCTGAAGAAATTCATCAACGTGTACCGTGCATTATCGGCTCTAAAGAAGAAGTTGAGATGTGCTTGAGCTACAACGACAACGCGAAATAGCGAAAAAGCAGCAAAATTTGACGAAAAATAAAGAGATTAGTACGACATGGGTCGTAAAGCGTTTTTATTTTGCTGCTGTCACCGTATACTTAACCCAAAATTTCTTATACATCATTGAAAGGACCAAAGAATGAGCTTAAGTGCTATTTCTGCTGGTAAAAACGTACCAGACGAAGTAAATGTGATCATCGAAATTCCAGCACACGCTGACCCGGTGAAGTACGAAGTAGACAAAGACACAGGTGCACTATTTGTTGACCGTTTCATGGCAACTTGCATGCACTACCCAACTAACTACGGTTACGTGAACAACACGTTGTCTGAAGATGGCGACCCAGTTGACGTTCTAGTAATGACTCCGTTCCCACTACTTGCAGGTTCTGTCATTAAGTGTCGTCCAGTTGGCGTACTAAACATGACTGACGAGTCTGGTAAAGACGCAAAAGTACTAGCGGTACCAGTAGACAAGCTTTCTACTATCTATCGTGACGTTAAAGAAATTGCAGACGTACCTCCGCTTCTTCTTAAGCAAATTGAGCACTTCTTCGAGCACTATAAAGATCTTGAAGAAGGCAAATGGGTGAAGATTGACGGTTGGGCAGACGCTGCCGCTGCAAAAGAAGAAATTACCGCAAGCATCGCGCGTTTCGAAGCAGAATAATTCACGCTGCTTTAAATTGATGATACAAAGGGCTGGTGTAATACCAGCCCTTTTTGTATGTGGCTAAAAAGTGAAGATTGAAAACGACAAGCAAAAGCCGATACAAAAAAGCGAACAAAATACTCAACGATAGAGAGCAGTATGATTCACCATAAATTATCCATGACTTCATTGTTTGCTGTAATAATGATGGTTGTAACTTTCAACGCACTGGCAGATGAAACTCCTACTGAAGTATACTGGGAAGACCTAGTGCCAGAGGGCTTTAATGAGCTCGCGCCACCTTCAGTTCAACACAATGGCGAGATGAGTCAGCTTCAGCCTGACGCACCGGTTGTCGATACCTTTGATGGTAAACGGGTGAAAATCCCGGGTTTTGTTGTGCCGCTAGAAGGTACGGCAGAGCTAACCACTGAGTTCTTACTTGTTCCATATTTCGGAGCCTGTATTCACGTACCACCGCCGCCGTCTAATCAAATTGTTTACGTAAAATTTGAAGAAGGTGTGCGCATAGATAATATTTACGATGCAATTTGGGTAACCGGCGAACTGTCGACTGACGGTTGGAAAGGCGACATCGCGTCTGTAGGTTACCGTTTGAAAGGCGAAGCCGTAGAAGGGTTTTAAGCATAAAACGTTTAAAAAGGATATCAGGTGTTTACAGGATTATCAGCGTTTCCCATTACTCCATTCAAACAAGAAGCTATTGATTACAAAGCATTTAAAGGGCTTGTTGAGAATTTGGCTTCGGCGAATGTAGATTCAATTTGCGCGATAGGCTCTACTGGGCTGTATCCTTATCTAACGCGAGGGGAAAAGTACGACGTAGCCAAGCTCGCCGTCGACCACGCAAATGGCATTCCTGTTATGGCAGGCGTTGGGGCGCTGAGAACCTATGACGTGCTAAAAAACGTTGAAGCTGTGCAGCAAGCAGGTGTTAATGCTGTGCTGTTAGCACCCGTTTCCTATCAAGTGCTTAACGAAGAAGAAGTGTATGGCCTATATGAGGCAGTGAGTCACGAGGTATCTGTGCCTATCTGCGTTTACGAAAATCCTCGTGTGACTAATTTTACTTTCAGCGATGATTTGTATCGCCGCATAGGCAAATTACCGAATATCGGGGCGATTAAAATACCCGGTACTCCGTTTGCCAAAAGCTCAATGGATAATAGTTCGAGCAAGGATATCCCACCCTGTGAAGCAAGCAGTAGCGAAGGCGCTCGTCGATTAGCATCATTACGAGAGATAATGCCTGCAAACATTGCTATAGGCGTGAGTGGTGATAGTTTTGGCGCAGCAGGAATGAGTGAAGGTTGTGACCTTTGGCTCTCTGTTATAGGGGGAATATTCCCGCGAACCGTAATGCGTATTATCGACGCCGCTCAGTCAGGTAATGCTGTTGATGCACAGGCTCAGTCACAAGCGTTAAGCGGAATATGGAGCATGTTTGCGCGCAATGGCGGTGGTTTGCGTGTGGTTGCTGCCGCAGCAGAAATCTTGGGCTATTGTGAAACGCCTAGCTTGCCTGCACCCTTTTTACCTATCGACAAGAAAGAGTACAGCGAGCTAGAGCACATCATCTCGAAGTTATCGTTAAGCTAGCCCTGCGTATAAATCTGTTCAGCGCGGTTAAACAGAAGCCAAGACGTTAAAATGTACTTGTCGTTACTTTTTGGAATTTGGCCGCGATGCGTGTGAGTAAAATAGGCTGGCGCAATCACCATTCTGCCTGCTTTAGGCTTAACCGCACGGTTTTGATAATAAAATTCCGTCTCGCCGCCTTCTTCCACATCGTTTAAGTAGTACATAAACAGCAACACGCGGTGCAGCGCATCGTTATGTTGAAGCTGTGGATAGACTTCTGAATGCCAGTATGGGTAGCCACCATTGCCCGCGGTGTAGCGCTGTGCATTTACATCGCCAACCCGAAACAGGTAATTCACCAAATTAGCCAAATTGGGTTTACCCACTTCATCAAAATTTTCACCTGTTACTTTCACCGGTTCGCCAGTTTTGGGATGGCGTACGGTTAAGCCAATGGGCCCAACAAGCGCAAAATAGTACTTTTCAATGTAGGAGACCAGCTGCTGCCCAGTGTGCTGCATCACTAGTTGAAATAAGTCTTTAAATTCCGGGTTGCGACTTATCGATACATCCATGCTGCGCTTTTTATCTAAGTCGACGCCACCACCGGTGCGGCCTTGAGATAAATTAGGGCTGCTTTCAAAGCGTTCCATGAGTTGTTTGCACAGCTCTGGTGGTAACACATCATCAATAACTTCAATTAAATCGCTCATGGAGACCTCGTACTGCGCTTTATTACTGAGTTGGTACTTCTTTAAAGTGAGATTGTAGTTCTGATTTCACTTTATCCGGGATAGGCGCAGAGCGCTGTGTTTTATAGTCAAAATGTACCATGGTGGTAATGCCTGTTGAGCACAGCTTATCGTCTTGCCATAACTCTTGAAACACGTCGAATGCACTGTTGCCTAGCCGGCTAACGTAAGTTTTAACCGTCACAGGTTTGCCATAAAAAATTTGAGCTAAAAAATCGACTTTGTAGCTGGCTAAAATTAGCGGCCAATTTTGTAAGTCTAGTTCAGGGGTAAACATTCTGAAAATAGGCTCTCTGGCTGCTTCAAACCAAGCGACTAATGCAGTGTTACTTACATGCTGTAAGGCATCTGTTTCACAAAAACGTACGTCGAATGACGTAACTAATGGTACTGAATGGCTCATATTTTTTTAGTAGGGTTCGTTGTTTATTTAGCTTTCACTCTAGCATTATGCCGCGGCTATTTCAGTCATTTATCAAACAGTAATTGATCCGGTTGGAAAACATTTTTAACACCTAACCAAAACATACATATTCAAAAATAAGTTGATTTGCGAAAATTTTTGCGCAAATATTTTCATAAATGAGTTTGAAGAAAAATCACAAGGTGCCTATTTATGATCAGAAGTCCTCAGTTTGGCGCAATACTTTTGCGTGCTAGCGAGCTTATTGCAACTCAAGGCCAAGAGGTATTTGAAGCGCTTAATATTAGTCTGCCTGCAAATCGTATTTCTCTGGTACTGGCGATTCATACTCAAGGGCCTCTTTCGTCAACTGAGCTAGCAAGTCACATTGGTCTTTCACGTCAACTTATTGAAAGTCGGTTGAAGCAAAGTGTTGCAGACGGCTTTTTTGTTTCTGTGCCCGATGAACGAGACTCGCGAAAGCGCGTGTACGATATTGCGCCCAAAGCAAAGGCCGAGGCGGCGCAGATAGTGACGATAATGCAAGAATTTGAAGACGTATATGATGCCCTTTGGGAAGAGATAGAGGTCAATCTTGAAGCCTCTCTCAAAAGCATGGAGCAGGCGCTAAAAAAACAATCGCTTCTTACGCGCTTAAATGAACAATTTCCTTATCACTCCAATTCATAATAAGGAACATTATGATTTATCGAATTATTATATTGCTGTCATTACTCCTTCCGCTAAGCAGCTGCGCACAAAGCCAGGGTTTCAATACGAAAGAAAGCTGGCAAGCCTTTGTTCAAACTGTTGAAGATAACTACGCTTACTTAGATACGGCACCTACCGACTGGGAAGCTTTAAAAGCGTACTACCAACCCCTTGCAATAAACGCGACAACGCAAGAGGAGTTTGTCGACGTATTGCAGGTGGTGAAGCAGTTTTTTATCGACCCGCATTTTAACGTATCACCGCTAAACGAAGCGGACTACAGCGTCACGCCAACGGGGTCTGATATTTGGGTGGAAAAGCAAGGCGATGACTTTGTTATAACACGTATTAAAGCGGGCAGTGCTGCTGCCAATAGCCAGTTAGCCTTAGGTGACGTGATTGTGGGTATTGACGGCGAGTCTACTGAAGCCGCAATACATCGCGTTTTTGGAAACACATTGCTACCGCTTACTGACGCACATAAAACGTGGGCGGTTAATGTGGCTTTAGGTGGGCGTCGCAATCAAGAGAGGCACATTGAAGTGGCGTCTGATTTTGATGATGCCAAACGCGTGCTATTAGCAGCTAGCTACGACGCTATTAATCTACTTCGAACAAAAGCCCCTCTGATAGTTAAGCAGAAAGAGGGAATCGGGTACATCCGCTTTAATAACAATCTAGGTAATTCTGAAACCGTTCGTGCGTTCAAAGAAGCTCTTGAGTCACTTGAATCAACACAGGGGTTAGTGATTGACCTGCGTAATACGCCGAGCGGGGGAAACACTGGTGTAGCTGAGCCTATCTTGGGGCACTTTGTAAATGCCAAAACCGCATATCAAGGTTACAAAATTCAAAATGCGGGAAAACCCTACCAAGAAGCAGAGCTACACTTGGCCTATGTTACCCCTTCATTACCTTATTACAGTAAGCCAGTAGTGGTACTCGTTGGTCATTGGACCGGCAGTATGGGAGAAGGTATGGCTATTGGCTTTGATGCCATTGGTGCAAAGGCGGTAATCGGCACACCCATGGCTGATTTACTTGGCGGGATAAATCAATTTCAACTACCTGAATCGACCATAACTTTAGAGCTGGGTTTTGAACGTCTTTACCATGTGAACGGCTCATATCGAGAGGACTTTGTGCCCCAGGCGGTATCTTGGGACGGGCATACAGCCAGTGACTCAGAATTAAATGCTGCAATAGCTCTGTTAAAAGCAATATAGCTCAATTACATACAAAGCTAGAAAGCACTTTCGTATTTACTTACAATCCGCTTCTAACTTTTTGAGCGAACATACTATGACTGCGATTGGGATTGACTACGGTACATCAAATTCTGAGGTTGTGTATTTTGATGGAACGGCCCATCAGCACATCAAACTCGACCCGTTAGATAAGAAGGGCAATAAAATCCGTTCTTCGGTGTTCATCTATTTTGAAGATGAACTGCCGCCGCCTCCTGATGCCATGGTTGAAGCGAAAGTGGCGCAGTTACAGCGCGTCATCAGTGAGCAAATAGATAAGGCGAAGGACGGCTATTATTCGGCAAAAGATCCAAAAGAACAGGCGATGTATAGCGACCGTATCGACTCGCTGCGCGGTGATTTGCACAACAAGCCTGCATTACAGCGTAAAGCTATTGCGCAATTGATGCATGCCATGTCGCTAGACGAAATCCCTTTGCTGCGGTTGGTAGAGCACGGTAAGTTTGCGTTTGGTGAAGAAGGGTTTAGACGCTTTCTTAAAATGCCTGATAAAGGCCGTCTAATTTATTCACCTAAGAACTTTCTAGGCGCCTCGCTAGACGGTGACCAAAAACAAGCATTCATCGGTATTATTGCTAAGCAGCTGGCCTATTTTAAACAGTGTGCAGAGCAACAGCTAGGCAAGGCTGTTAATAATGCAGTTATTGGCCGTCCTGTTAAGTTTCACGGCACCCGCGGTGAAGAGGGGAACGCGCAAGCCATTCAAATTATGACTGAAGCGGCGACGAAAGCCGGGTTTACAGGGGTTAATTTCCTAGATGAACCTATCGCAGCGGCGTATAAAATTGAGCAAACCCTACCAAGGGATACCACTACGCTGATTGTCGATATTGGTGGGGGGACCACGGATATTTGCTGTATTAAGCTTTCCCCAGAGCGTTCAAATCAGCTTGATCGCAAAGATGATGTTCTGTCGGTAACAGGCAGACGATTAGGCGGTATGGATTGCGATAAAAGCTTGGTGCTTAAGGCTATTGCCCCAGAAATGGGAATGGGCCTTAAGATGATTAACGGGCTTCCTGTTCCTCCTACGTACTTCTCTGACATGTGTGCGGTTGATAACATTCCTGCTCTTACTCGCTTTTTCTCTGACGATTACGGGTTAGATATTTCTCAAACCATGTCTGTGATTAAAGAGCCAGCCCAACTAGAACGCTTGCTTATTGTTCAGGAGAACAAGTTGTCTGCCCGTGTGGTGAACTCGGCTCGATTAGCCAAGGAACTACTGTCGAGTAAGCAGAACATTACCTTGCCGCTGCACTATATCGAAGATGATTTTGACGTGGAGATTTCGCAAGACTCGCTCAAAAAGGCATTAAAACCTTGGCTTGATAAAGTGAAATCGCTAGTGGTGGAATGCTTAGAAAACAGTAGTGAAAATCCAGAAGTGGTGATGATTACAGGTGGTATGAGTTTATCGCCAATCGTGGTTGATGCGCTATATGAAAACCTACTTACCGGTTTACCTCGATTAGAGAATGACGCTTTCAACTCGGTGTGCGAAGGATTAGCTATTCAAGCGGCGAAGCACGCTTAACCTTTTCTATTCTTTTTTCGATATGAAAAACACTAAGCCTTAGCGTAGTAGCCTTTACTACGCTAAGGCTTTTTTGATCAGTGCTTAAGGATATTGTGTTCTTTTAGATAAATCGCGATGGCCTCAGGCGACTCGAAGGCTTTTAACAGCATTTCTTGTGCGCGTGCTTTCACATCATTGTCTTCTGATGATGACAGTAGGTGATACCATGTTTTCACTAAGGCTAATGGCGGCGTTTGGTTCATTAGTTGTCGCTCCAGCAATTCTTACTGCAAAAATACACAAAAATCATCGTAACGTATGATTTGCCAATACAAGCTCTGACCAGCATGGAAAAACGTGTAAATAAACGTCAACGCGCACTTCTTACAAGTTGCTGTGTAAATTACACAGCAACAAAATAGAAAACGAGTGCGCTTTACGCTAACGGATTTACCTCGTTACCGGCTCAAGCTTGTGTGAGCATGGGTTTCAGGAATCGACCTGTGTGCGAAACTTCTTGTTGTGCCACATGCTCAGGTGTTCCCTCTGCAATAATCTGGCCACCTCCGGATCCACCTTCGGGTCCAAGGTCAACAATCCAGTCTGCGGTTTTAATCACATCTAAGTTATGCTCAATAACCACAACGGTATTACCGTGATCGCGCAGTCTGTGAAGGACGGCTAATAACTGTTTAATATCGTGGAAGTGCAACCCGGTGGTTGGCTCATCCAAGATATAGAGTGTTTGCCCAGTGTCTCTTTTTGACAACTCTTTCGCCAATTTTACGCGCTGCGCTTCACCACCTGATAAGGTAGTGGCTGCTTGGCCTAGTCGAATATATGACAAGCCCACGTCCATGAGCGTCTGCAATTTACGCGAAATAGCCGGGATAGCATCAAAGAACTCACGGGCATCTTCCACCGTCATTTCCAACACTTCGTGGATGTTCTTATCTTTGTATTTTATCTCAAGGGTTTCACGGTTATAGCGTTTGCCCTGACACACGTCACAAGGCACATATACGTCTGGCAAAAAGTGCATTTCCACTTTAATTACGCCGTCACCCTGACACGCCTCACAGCGACCGCCTTTCACGTTAAAGCTAAAGCGGCCAGGTTTGTAACCTCGTGAACGCGACTCTTGTGTGCCGGCGAACATTTCACGAATTGTAGTGAAAATGCCAGCGTAAGTCGGGTTAGAGCGCGGTGTTCTGCCGATAGGGCTTTGGTCAATATCGACCACTTTGTCGAGCTGGTCTAATCCGGTCATCGACTTATGCGGTGCCGGTTCAGACGTGGTCGCCTTGTTCAGCTCGCGCTGCGCAATTTTGTAGAAGGTGTCATTAATCAGCGTTGATTTACCCGAGCCCGATACACCCGTCACACAGGTCATTACACCGGTAGGTATACGTAAATCAACAGACTTCAAGTTGTTGCCGGTAGCGCCTAAAAGCTCTAGCCACTTGTCGTCTTTAACCGGTGTGCGTGTTGCAGGGATATCTATCTTCTCTCTACCAGATAAGTATTTTCCAGTAAGTGAGTGTTCACTGTTCTTAATATCTTCCAGCGAACCTTCGGCAATTATCTCACCGCCATGTACACCCGCCCCCGGGCCAATATCTACAATGTAATCGGCTTCGCGAATGGCATCCTCGTCGTGCTCTACAACTAACACAGTGTTACCCAGGTCACGCAAATGCGTAAGCGTACCAAGTAAGCGCTCGTTATCCCGTTGGTGAAGTCCGATAGAGGGCTCATCCAGCACGTACATAACGCCTACTAAGCCTGCGCCAATTTGACTTGCCAGTCGAATGCGCTGAGCTTCACCGCCCGATAGGGTATCGGCGCTGCGCGACATAGAAAGATAGTTAAGACCTACGTTTACCAAGAAGCGCAAGCGGTCCATGATTTCTTTCAAAATCTTTTCAGCTATCTGAGCACGTTGGCCTTCAAGGTTGAGTGTCTCGAAAAAGCCATACGCGTCGGCAATTGACATGTCAGCAATGGCTGGCAGGTTGGTGTCTTGTATAAATACATTACGTGCTTCAACGCGCAGACGCGTGCCGTTACAGCTACTGCAGTGCTGTTGGCTTAAATATTTTGCTAGCTCTTCTCGCACCGAGTTTGACTCGGTCTCGCGATAGCGACGCTCCATATTAGGGATAATGCCCTCAAATGGATGCTTGCGTTCCATTACGTCGCCGCGCTCGTTTATGTACTTAAACGACAGCGACTTGCCTTTAGACCCGTAAAGCACAATGTCTTGGTGCTTTTTATCGAGCTCTTCAAATGGCGCGGTAAGGCTAAATTTATAATGGTCTGCTACTGCCTGTAGCATTTGAAAATAGTAATAGCTGCGCTTGTCCCATCCGCGAATAGCGCCGCCAGACAGACTCAATTCGGTATTGCCGACTACGCGTGCTGGGTCAAAAAACTGTCTTGTACCTAGCCCGTCACAAGTTGGGCATGCACCCGCTGGGTTATTAAATGAAAACAGACGAGGTTCAAGTTCACTAATGCTGTAACCGCAGTGTGGACAGGCGAAGTTGGCAGAAAATACAATTTCTTCTGCGTCTTTATCGTCCATATCAGCCACAACCGCGTTGCCGCCAGCAAGGCTAAGCGCCGTCTCGAATGATTCAGCCAAACGCAGTGCCATATCGTCGCGCACTTTAAAGCGGTCGACCACAACTTCAATGGTGTGCTTCTTGTGCAAATCGAGAGGTGGCGGATCGGATAGATCACACACTTCACCGTCGATACGCGCGCGAATAAAGCCCTGAGCAGACAGGTTTTGCAGCGTCTTAACGTGCTCGCCTTTTCGCTCTTTAACAATAGGCGCTAGCAGCATTAACTTACTGCCCTCGGGCATTGCTAACACTTTATCGACCATTTGGCTGACCGTTTGTGCATCTAGCGGTACATCGTGGTCTGGACAGCGTGGCGTGCCCACTCGCGCGAACATCAAACGCAGATAGTCGTATATTTCAGTGATGGTACCCACCGTTGAACGGGGGTTATGCGATGTTGATTTCTGCTCAATGGATATTGCTGGTGATAAACCCTCAATATGATCAACATCTGGTTTTTCCATCATAGATAGAAACTGACGAGCATAGGCAGACAAAGACTCAACGTAACGACGCTGGCCTTCTGCATAAAGCGTGTCGAATGCAAGAGACGATTTACCCGAGCCAGAAAGGCCGGTTATCACCACCAGTTTGTCTCGTGGCAGTGTTAAATCGATGTTTTTCAAGTTGTGGGTGCGAGCACCGCGAATTTCGATTTTATCCATTGAAGCCTAAATGAGAGAAAAAGAATCAGTATGCCATAGGTGTCAAGTAAAGTGATATGACATTCAAGTTATACTGTAAGCGGAGTAAGCAGATCACCTCACGGACATAAGCTTACGATTAGATCTCTCTTATCGACATTGCAAAGTGGTGATTTTATCCCCACTTTTAAACCCCTATTAAGGCAAAAAGGCTAAATCGACCCATTGAGCGGGAGAAAACGCCAATTGTATTAATCGAATTTAAGGTAAGTGGGCGCAAGAGCAATTTATGCTACACTTCGCGACCTTATTCTTGATGCTGCAGAAACAAGTGTTCTCTGCGCGCTTTTACGTTTTTTTGATTTTATTTATTGAGGGAAAAAGACGCTTTGAACGCTTTGGAATTACGCGCCGCGCTTGCACTCGCCTCCGTTTACGTATTACGCATGATGGGGCTGTTCATGGTTATGCCCGTGTTGGCTGTAGCCGCGATGGACTACCCGGATTACTCGCCTCTATTGGTAGGGCTTGCCGTGGGAGGATATGGC
>NZ_JAFLMX010000237.1:0-16777 GCF_017849675.1 Alteromonas sp. AO-Serp | reverse complement strand
AGCCTTTTACTCTTTGTCACAGTCCTTTAACTTAGCCCGCTAGGCTTGCAGGACTGTTTCGCGATTAAAAGGCTTCCATTTAGACCAAAATTCGTACACCAAAGGTCAACAGCCCCTAGGGCGATTGCTTTTTATCGGTTGTTCTTCAACGCGACTTAATAGTTCGGCGATGAGGAAGTGGACATTAGCTTTAAGGCGCTAAAAGTTGTTTTTGGTATTTCAGTGGTGTTGTTGAGTACCACTTTTTAAAGGCGTGGGTAAATGATGATTGTTCCTGAAACCCCAATAAATCTGCGGTATCAGCGATAGAGTGATGTTTCAGCAAATCATCTAAGCGGGCTTTGCGTTCGCTATTGAGAATTTGTTGAAAACTAGTGCCACTTTGCTTCAATTTTCGCTGTAAGGTGCGCGGACTGATAAAAAGTGCATTGGCTACGCGTTGCTGATCGCAGCCTTTTAAGGTTGGATTGGCTTTTAAAAGCGCAACGACTCTATGACTTATGTCTTCATGCTGATTGGCGTAGAACTGGCTATTGGCACATTGAACACGGTCGCCGCCTTTGCTCGCCATTAGTTCTTCTTCGGATACTTTTACAAGCGCACTAAACATCGCTTTGTTCTCGCTGGTAAATGAAATATGTAAAAGGTGCTGAGGAAAAATAATGGCGTTGGTGTTGGCGTTATCAACCACCTCACAATTGAACCACATCGCTAGCATGGCTTTTTCCGAATCGCTCAAAGGAAACGTAAAGGTGACGGCATTCAGTTTACAGGCAGAACCTAATATCTTGTAGACGGTTGCTACCCAGGCTGTGGTGTTGCGCAATACCATCTGCTTGCAATCGGCGCTTTTGGGTACCCACTCAACGCGGGTATTGTCAGGTTCGAAAAACACGCTAGTGGTGCCGATGTCAGCGACTAAAGCGTCAAAGCGGGTAAGCGCATTTATGGCTTGAGCCAAGTTTTCGCAGCTTTCAACAAGGTAACCCAGCACCCCGTAATCTTTCGCCTGAATATGTTTACCTAATTCAAAACCAAATAACGAATTGTTGGTTAATGCGACTCCTTGGTTTAACAGCTCAACGTATACATCCATATCAACACGTGAAGAGCCAGACAGTGAGTCATGCTTTTGGGTAGTTAACGAAACATTGTCGGCATTAACGCCTAAGCTAACTAAATAGCTCACCGTACTTTGGATATAGGCTGAGGAAACTGATGGCATATGCTTGTCGCAAAATAACAAAAACACTGTCGCATTAACGCAAGATAAAATAAAAATGTCAATTTATGCTAGGAGCCGTCAAAAAAGGAAATAACCTAGATGGTTAACGTTTACTACCAAAAAAATATTGCTGCAACGCCCAAAGAACTGCGCGATACGCTGCTTGATCACCAGAATTTAAGCGATTTTTTCAACGCGTCGTTTAAGGTATTGAAAGCAGAAAATGATAATGAGATTAGCGGCGGAAAGGGCTGCGTAAGAGAAGTCACTATTCTGGGAGTACGCTTTAAAGAAGAAATTGTTCGTGCAGATACCAACGGCATTGAGTATAGAGTGGTTGATGACTTTCCAGTCAAAGCTCACAGGGGCGTTATTGCGTTCACGCAGCAGGAAAATTCAACAAACGTTTCTTATCGCATTACCTGTCGGGCGCCCTGGTATATACCAAACTGGTTACTGACGCGCCTGTTGCAAAACGATATTGAGCAATGTCTAGATAAGTTAGGAGCACGCTTTGATCCCCGTTGAACTTATTTTGCTAGGGTTAAGCCCCGTATTTCTACTGTGTGTTTTTGTTGAATTTAAGAAAGCGCGACAGTTTTACAATGTAAAAGACAGTGTGAACAATGCCTTACTTGCACTATTGCATCAGGGCTCTGATGCATTGGTCTTGCTTCTACTAATGCCTTTTTTTATTTGGTTACACCAGTTTTCACTATTTAAAATAGAGCTTAGTGCACTATCACTTTTTGCAGGTTTTATTCTTCAAGACTTTTTGTACTACTGGTTTCATCGTGCTTCACACAACATACACTGGTTTTGGCTAGCGCATGTGGTACATCACAGCTCGACAAAAATGAATTTCACAACGGCTTTCAGGCAAAGCGTTTTGTATCCTTTTGTGGGCATGTGGCTGTTCTGGGTACCAATGATTCTTATTGGTTTTTCGCCAAGTCTGGTTTTTGCCATTGTCGCTATCAATCTGGCTTATCAGTTTTTTGTACACACTCAAACGATTGGAAACCTAGGCTGGGTAGAGCGTATCTTCAACACGCCTACGCATCACCGTATTCATCACGCAACGAATAAACCATATATCGATAAGAATTACGGTGGCGTACTTATTATATGGGATAAGTTATTCGGCACTTTCGCTAAAGAAGACAAAGCGATAACGATAAAGTACGGCATTGTAGGAAAAATGCCTGAGGACAATCCTCTTAGCGCCAACTTAAGTCAAATAGGTGTGCTTCGTGAACAGCTTCAGCACGCAAAAGGGATAAAAGCAAAGTTAAAGAGGTTGTTTGGCTATCCTGTCGCAGATTGATAGTAATGGTGCTCGCGCGCCTGAACTATGTTTTTACAACTCATTCAATTTGCACACATTCATTGGCAGAAATGCACCAAAGTAAAGCATATTGTTGACCGAGATGAAGCAAAGTGGGAATGCCATTTAAATAGACTTTCCACACTCAAGGATCCGCAACCTCTAGAGTTGCATTACAACCAACAGCGTCTGACTGAATTCGCTTTCCTTAGGCGCACTTTTTGCAGATTAACACCTTTTCAGTTGGTAACAACATACTAGCCAAGCTTTTACAGTAGCTAAAAGCGCCAAGGAAATAGGGAAGTTAAATGAAAAAGTTTATTGAAAATATGCCAAAAGCCGAACTTCACGTTCATATTGAAGGCACATTAGAGCCTGAGCTAAGTTTTGCCTTAGCGCAGAAAAATAACGTTTCACTGAAAGCCAAGACACCTGAAGAAATGATAAAGGCGTATGATTTTTATGATTTACCTTCTTTCCTCGATATTTACTACGCGGGTATGAGCGTGCTAATAGAAGAGGATGACTTCTACCAGCTTACTATGGCATACCTTAAGAGAGCCGCAGCACAGAACATCGTTTATGTTGAGCTTTTCTTTGACCCCCAAGCTCATACAATTCGAGGTGTGAGTTTCGATAGCGTTATTAACGGAATACATGCAGCGCAAAAAGATGCGCGCACTGAATTGGGTGTAGAAAGTCAGCTTATCCTGTGCTTCTTGCGAGATATGTCGGCTGAATCAGCGATGGAACATCTGAAGCTAGCTAAGCCCCACCTCAACAAGTTAGTCGGCGTCGGGCTCGATTCCGACGAGAAAAATAACCCGCCATCAAAGTTTGCAGAAGTATTCTCAAAAGCGCGTTCATGGGGACTTAAACTTACAATGCACTGTGATGTTAACCAAGACAATACGCAAGAGCACATACGTCAAGTAATTGAGGATATTAAGGTCGACAGGATTGATCATGGTGTAAACATTCTCGAATCTGATGCTTTATGCGAGCTTGCAAAATCAAAAAATTTGGGATTAACGGTCTGTCCTGTTTCAAACAAATTTGTTGTTCAATCACTCACTTCTTGTGAATTGAAACAAATGTTGGAAAAAGGGTTGCTGCCGAGTATCAATTCAGACGATCCGTCTTATTTCAGAGCCTACTTGAATGAGAATTTAATTGCCCTACAAGAAGAAGGGCAATTCAGCAAAGAGGATTTAATCACGCTTGTTGAAAATAGCTTTAAAACCAGTTGGCTTTCTGAAAAGCGTAAAATGGATTATTTAGATACGTTGAAACGTTACACGGACACTGTTGCAGTAGCGTAATTTTGCTTTAAGTATTTCGTTTTAATTAAAGGTGCTGCGCAGAGCGGCACCTTTAACAAGGAGTAACGTTACTCTTTACTAGCAATTTTCTGAAGGTTGCTGTGAATTTTGAAAAGTACGATAAGCAGCTCGCACCAGATTCTTGCGCCAATACAGCCAGACACGATAATAAATAGGCCGTATACAAAACTCGCGTCGTACCCTACAAACATCGTTGTTACGCCACTTACCACAGATCCTAGAAGCAATAGCCAGTACACGAAAGTGATAATCTTAGGGGTTAACATTGAGTCGAAGAAGAAAATATCTTTCATAATCATTCCTTGATGAAGTTTGCAGGTAGCAAGCGCTAATGTTATGCCGCATCCTGCGACAAACTTCTTGTTGTTATCGTTGTTTAGTGTTTAAAAGAATTGTGAGCAAGCTCACAGGGATAGTTGTAACACCGAAAGGTAGTGAGCGCAACACTCTGTTATAAAAGGATTTTATCTTGCGCCTTGCAAGCCGCCTGTGTGCAGTACAACAATGCGTGACCCGTCTTCAAACATACCTTTGGCCAGCATATCTTTAACTGCCCAAAAGGCTTTGCCGGAATAAACAGGCTCGATATCAAAATCGAAAGTATTATTAAAATCGTTGCAGAAGGTTTGAAGCTCATTTGGCGCTTTGGCGTAACCACCGAAGTGGTAGTTGTGTTCAATATGCCAATTTGATCGCCCAAGCGAGGCTGGAAGAAATTGTTCGACTAATCCTTCTAAGTAGTCTTCACCCTTCAGCACGCCAACACCGACAGCGTTGCAACCAGTGTGATGGAGAGTGTCTTTCGCATTCTTTTCATTACGTTTATTTAATGCACTGACTATTCCCGCCAAAGTGGCTCCACTAGCGACAGGAGCGACAATAAAATCAAAGTCCATGTCAATTTCATCAACCATGTCCTTTATCCCTTGAAGCGCTTGTGCTTGGCTTCCGCCCTCAGGAATGATCATCGCGTCAGGTTGCTGCTGCTTAAGATGAAGTAGATATGCGCTATCGTTTCGCTTTTTGTAAGTGACTCGGTCTACATAGTCGATACGGGTGCCCCAACTTTTCAAATCCTCAATCATGGGTGTAGGTGCAGCGCTATAGTCACCGCGAATAACGGCGATAAAAGGAATGCCCAATTTATAACAAACAAAGCCTAGTGCATGCAGGTGGTTAGAAAAACCGCCGCCGAAACTCACTATCGTTTTTGGCAACGTGCTGGTGAGCGCATGACTTAGCTTTCGCCATTTATTACCTGACATTACAGGGTGAATAGCATCATCACGTTTAACAAATAGCGATACCTTGCTGGCACCTTCCCAATTTGGCTTAAATGGGATTAGCGGTGAGGGCAGGGTTAATGACGATTTAAATGCATCTAGGGGAAGCACAACGAGAGCCTAGTGTCAGTTGATCAAATGTGTGAAGGCAAGAGTATAACCAGATAGAAATTCAATAAAAGACCTGTAATGTTTATTACGCTAATAAGAGCATAGTTATGGTTATCAAAATGTATGGCCTATTTCGCCAGTTGAGAGCTAAATCCTTACCAATGCGCCCAGAAAGTGCCAGTGGTGTGTGGGGACATTCGATGTATAGCGCTAGCATGGCTGCGAAGATGTTTTCCATCATTCTTTTTGTTTCGATATCAACAAGCGGGCTAATCATGTCAAAGAATGCGGTTGCGCAAGAGCCAGATGTTAAGCACATCAGTAATTATGTTCCCAATGCAAAGCTTGTTGGAAAAGGAATGTTCTCTTACTACTTCTGGGATGTGTATACCGGTGAGCTTTATGCGCCTGAAGGTGAATACGCCAACCAGCCCCCCTTTGCACTAAAGTTAACGTACCAGCGAGACTTGGAAGGCAAGAAAATTGCCCAGCGTTCTATTGATGAAATGAAAAAGCAAGGAGACCTATCGGCTGATGATTCAGACAAGTGGCTTTCCCTGATGAATAGTATCTTTCCTGACGTCAGCGAGGGCGACGTCATTACCGGTATTGCTACGAAAGATGGCACGAGTGTGTTTTACGTGAACGGTGAAAAGGCTGATGAAATTGAAGACAAAGCATTTACACAGCGTTTTTTTGATATCTGGCTAAGCGATAAAACGTCTGAGCCAAAATTTAGAAAGAAGTTATTGGGAAACGGATAAGGGCAACGCTTTATTAGCACTACGCCATGTCTATCTCGTCAATTGATTAAGGTTACGAAAGTGATAAAGAATACGGTGAAGTTTGTTTTAGGAATCGGAATTGCCGCTTTAACGGTGGCAGGGCTATCCGGATGCTCTGTTTCAGTCGATGGTGAAGACTACAGGTCTGTATCGCCTGTTTTCGATATTGAGCAATTTTTTGATGGGAACGTTAAAGCTTGGGGCATTGTTCAGAACCGCTCGGGCGAGGTGGTGCAAAGGTTCGTAGTAGACATCGATGGTTCAGTAGACGGCGATACGTTAACCCTTGATGAATCCTTTAATTACGGTGTGGGCGACGGTCCAACGTCCCGTACTTGGACCATCGTAAAGCAGAGTGATAATAGCTATGTGGGTCGCGCGAGTGACATTGATGGTCCAGCCAAAGGCACAAGCTTTGGCAACGCATTTAACTTTCATTACGAGATGGATTTGCCGGTGGATGACACTAGCTATTCAGTGACGTTTGACGATTGGTTTTGGGCATTTGACGACAGTACTATGATGAACCGTTCGTATATTCGTAAGTTTGGTGTTGTGATGGCAGAAGTCACCATATTTATGCAAAAACAAACAGACTAATACGCCATTAACCTCGTTTTTTGAAAAATGCTGGCCAGTAGATTTACTGGTCAGTGACTTGTTACTCGTCGGCCCTCCATCTTTATATATTTCCGTTTTCGTTTCACATTTGAAACTAATCGACATTTACTTTGGCATTACCCGTGAGGTGGCATTTCGTTCCATGCTAATGTAAGCGTTTAATTCTTTATTTTTCTTTGCTTAGGAGCGTTCATGAAAGTTGCATTGATGATGGAAAACAGTCAGGCGGCTAAGAATCCGGTAATATTAAATGAGCTCACAAGCGTGGCGGACTCACTGGGACACGCTGTATTCAATGTGGGTATGAACAGCGAAACTGATCACCATCTTACCTATGTGCACTTAGGCATAATGGGAGCTATTCTACTCAACTCGAAAGCTGTCGATTTTGTGATTTCAGGCTGTGGTACGGGTCAAGGGGCTATGATGTCATTGAATGCTCATCCAGGCGTATTTTGCGGTTATTGTATCGACCCTTCAGATGCATTTTTGTTTAACCAAGTTAACAATGGAAATGCGTTAGCGTTACCTTTTGCAAAAGGCTTTGGATGGGGCGCTGAACTTAATGCGCGTTATATCTTTGAGAAAGCGTTAACAGGCGAGCGTGGCGCGGGCTATCCCGTTGAACGTAAAGAACCTCAAGTAAGAAACGCAGGTATTCTTGCAGATTTGAAGCGTGCGTTGGCGCCTGAGAGCTATGTTGATTCACTAAAGAAAATGGACGTTGAGCTGGTTAAAACAGCTGTGTCTGGCGAGCGTTTCCAGCAGTGTCTATTTGACCACGGTCAAGATGATGAGATTAAAGCGTATGTGAAGTCGCTGTTAGCGTAAGCGACTGGCACAAATCACAACGTTGAAAATGTAGGATAAAAGCGCTGATGCTAAGAAAAAAGCGTCAGCGTTTTTTTATTTTTTGTCGACAAAAACAATAGTCCAAAGCTTAACGCTTAAACGTAAATACCACACCTAACCCGTGCCCTTTAACTAGCGGGTCGTGAATAAACCAAATGTGGCCGTCGTGTAACTTCACAATGGCAGACACGAGCGATAAGCCCAACCCATTTCCCTTACTGGTTCTACTGCCGTCTGCCCGATAAAATCGGCGCTCCAGATTCACAATTTCATGTTCACCCACGCCAATTCCCGCATCGTTCACGGCAATCACGATATGACTTGCTGTGGTAGAGAGCTGTACGGTGACCACACTTTTTTCGTTAGAGTACTTTATGGCGTTGTCTAACACGTTAGCTACAGCTTGAAATAGCAGGTTAGGATCGGCAAGCATTGTAACTGCAACGAGCTCGCTCGAAAGGGTAATGTCGCGCTCTTCTGCAAGGGGGTGATACAGGTCAACCACGTCCTCTACGATGGCGCGTACGTCAGTGGAACAAAAGCCTTCTTTCTTATTGGTGGTTTCAAGCCCACTTATGCGTAACAAGCTGTTAAACATGTTTAGCAGGTTGTCGGCTTCTTGGGTTGTATCTTCCCTTAGTTGAGTGTCTTCGATTTTTTCTAGCGTGTTGCGAAGTCGAGATAATGGGGTGCGAAGGTCATGGGCGATGCTATCGGTCACTGACTTTATATTGTTGACTGAACTCTCGATAGTATCGAGCATTTGATTAAACACAAATGACAAACTGCTCAGATCGTCCCAATTACTGTCAATTTCTAAACGCTCTTGCAGGTTTCCCGTTTTGATAATCTTATCCGCCGTTTGCGACATGCGGTTAATTCGATTAACCACGTAAACGGCTATAGCGAAGCTCAGCACACTCAAGGTACAAAGCAACACCACAATGATCCAGCTGAACGTTTTACCAAACCACTGTGCGCTGTATAAATCGTCAATGCCACGACCAACGTAAAGCACGTGATCGCCAAGGGTTACTTCTCTCATAAGTGCTTGGCGCAGCGTTTTTCTCGTTGTGCTATTGGGGCGGGTGATAACTATTTCTGCGGTAGCAAAACTGGCACCTTTGTGGCGCTCAAGAACAAGGGGAATTGACGACAGATTGCCAGCCACTACTTGTTCATCTTTACTCAGTGCAACAAATGAACGTAGGTGGTCGGAGGCTGAGGTGATTGTTGAGCCATTTGGCGAATGTTGGCCATTGTCTTTGGCTATCGCTAACTTAACCGCGTCAATACCGAGGTTTTCATAAAGAGTAATCAGCGCGTTTGTTTTGGCATTAACGGCAGCATTCGATTCCGAAATAAACAAGTCGCTGCTCGTTAATCGCCAAAAATAAACAATTAAAACAATGGCAATACAAGCTAGAGTGGTGAGCAATACGCCTACGCGAAAACTTGAACTACGCGTAAAGTCGCGTATTGCTATCATGCAAGCCCGTCCGCTATTCGATACCCTGTGCCTCTTACGGTTTCGATAAGCGGGACATTAAACGCCTTATCCACTTTTTGACGCAATCGGCTAATGTGAACATCTATCACATTCGTTTGCGGGTCGAAATGATAGTTCCAAACCTGCTCAAGCAGCATGCTTCGCGTCACGACTTTACCCTTGTGACGGAGCAGGCATTCAAGCAATTGAAATTCTTTAGACTGCAGGTCAATCTCTTGATCGCCACGCAATACTTTGCGGTTAACCAAGTCTAGAGTGAGGTCGCCTACTTTTATCAGCGTCTTGTCTTCACCTTCTTTGTTACGACCTGCAAGGCCTTCAACGCGAGCAAGTAACTCTTCAAAGGCAAAAGGCTTAGTTAAATAATCATTAGCGCCTGTGCGAAGGCCTTTGACCTTGTCTTCAACCTGACTTTTTGCACTCAGTAATAAAACGGGCGTTGTGTTGCCTTCTTCGCGAAGTTTTTCTAAAACAGAAAAACCGTCGAGTTCGGGCAGCATCACATCCAGAATTACGGCGTCTAATTCGTTACTTGACGCCTGTTGGTAGCCTGATGTTCCATCACCTACAGTAATACATTCATGCCCTTCACCCAATAGTCCATTTGCAATGTGCGAGGCAACCTTTGGATCATCTTCTACAAGTAGCACTTTCATTATTACGCTTCTTTTGTTTATCAACATTCACACACTTGTTTGGCGTTGCTGTCGCCATTATGTGGCGATTAATCGTCAGCAAGCAAAATCAAGCAGTCGCAAAGCAGTATCGCTTTCACATGCTTTTACGAGTGTTAAGTAACGAAACGATCACTTTTAAGCTTTTTCGCATGTAGCGACAATTTGTTCAGGTGTCTAGTGCCCTAGAGGGCGCATGCACAGTGCTTTGGCTTGCTCTACACTATTGAACTACACTGGGGCCCCGGTCAACGTGCATCTTGATCAAACACTTAACTTAGTTAGCCTCTGTCAAAACGCATGCTGGCGTTGTAAGGCGTGAAGTGTTGAACATCGCCTCGTGCACATTTTTCCTGAACTTCGTGCCAATATTCAGGGGTCATCAAATCACCGTGCAACGATTTGAGTATATCTTTGAACTTGCGTTTACCTACAATGAAGTGCTCAAACTGCTCGGGGAATACGTCGTTAGGCGCTACCGAGAGCGTATCAATAGCATAAGGATCGTCAGATTTCGGCAGGGATCTAAAATTGCGCTCATTCATTAAACAAATTTCATCATAGTCGTAGAAAATAACGCGGCCATGACGGGTAATACCGAAGTTTTTATGTAGCATGTCGCCAGGAAATATGTTGGCCATAGCAATTTGCTTAATGCACAGTCCAAGCTCATCTAATGCACGGGTAATTTTCTCTTCATCTGTTTCTTCTTGTAGATACAGATTAAGCGGCGTCATTTTCCGTTCAATGTACATGTGTTTAATGATGAGTTCAGATTCAGTGAATTCTAGGCTCGATGCACACGTTTCTTTCAATTCTTCAATAAGTTCAGGCTCAATTCTGTCTAGCGGAAACCTAAAATTCACATATTCATGAGTGTCGGCCATTCGGCCCACACGGTCTGACATTTTTACGAGTTTGTAGCATTCTTTAACGTGCTCACGCGTGATTTTTTTACTCTCTGCAAACTCGTCTTTAATAATTTTAAACACCACGCCATAAGAGGGCAGATGAAAAACCATCATGACCAGGCCTCGAATGCCAGGGGCCGCCTCAAATTTGTCGTCTGACTCGTCCATGTGCTGCAAGAAGTTGCGATAGAACACTGTTTTACCGTGCTTATAGTGTCCCATTGCCATATACAGCTCAAAGTGCTTTTTATTGGGGAGAAGCTCTTGAAGAAAGGCGGCAACTTCCGCAGGATTTTGAGTGTCAGCCATAAAGTAGCTGCGAGCAAAACCGAAAATAACGCTTAAGTCTTTGCGATCTGTTAGCAGCGCATCCACAAACATATGGGGTTCGTTATAGCGTCGCATGGCGATAACAAACGGCAGCGTTTCGTCGGGCATGCAAATTCGCCCAATCAGGTAAGCGGCTTTTCCTCTAAAAAACGTAGGCTTAAGGATTTCCACAGCTTGAACGCTGGCTAGCTGCTCCTTATTCAACCGAGCGCGAAGCGCGCTTTCAAGGTTCTGTAGGTCTCGCTCGAAGTTTTCAAACGGAATGTTGTATCGATATATCTTAAAAATTGACTCGTACATTTCACGCACCGTGGTGGTGGTGTCGAAGCTGTTAATCACTTTGTCTCTGTCTTGCCCGGGTAAGAAACAGCGGCTGGGCAAGACAAACATCATATCGTTATCGATTTTTCTATGTTTAAACAAGCGACCAATTACAGAGTTGTAAAAGGTTTCGGCTAGCTCAAATTGCGGGTGGCCTTCTAGCTGTAATGCAAATACTTTCTTAAGCTCTTGCCAGAAAGCGTCGTCTTTTTGATGTACTTGAGTTAGCTGATAAATTTCGGCGACAGCGTCTGACAGGCTTTGCTCGTAAATGGTTATTCGCTCTTTAGAGGCAAGCTGAGTTTCTTTCCAATTTCCCTTTTCGAACCTTTCTTGAGCGCCACGAGTGATGCGGGTGAACCATCGATAACTCTTATCGAAATGAGACAAAATTTGATAGGCAACTTTTCTTACCAAACTCTTATCTTGGCTAGTAGCTAACTCTTGCATGGTCGTGTGTTCCTTATTTTGTTACTCGCTATATCTACCACAAAATAGATAGCTTGAAGAGTGAAGTTTGGCGCAGATGGCGATTAAGTTACCAATTATCAGACACTTTTTTGTTTTATTATACTTTCGTTTAATGTATTCTGTTGGCGGATTAATAACCAATTATAAGTTTGTATTTGATGGGTTTTAATATTCTTATTTGTGATGACTCGGCGCTGGCGCGAAAAATGGCGAGAAGCAATTTGCCAGATGGCTTTGCTGAAACTATTTACGAAGTGTCAAATGGTATGGACGCGTTGGAAGTATTGGCTCATCACACAATAGACTTGGTTTTACTGGACCTGACCATGCCTGTTCTTGGTGGCATCAGTGTGTTGAGTGAAATAAAACGCCGTCAGCTAGAAACGTTTGTTATCGTAGTGTCTGGTGATATTCAGCCAATGATGCAAGAAAAAGTAATGTCTTTAGGTGCACTGGGCTTTATAGAAAAGCCGATAAAGCGGGACGTGCTAACGTCAGTTTTGCAGCGCTTCGGTTTTATTCTTCCCGATACTTACAAACCAGCGATTGCGGTTTAAGATTTTAACGACTTATAAAGAGCGTTGTGAAAAGCGTTGATAAAGGTTGATGAGAAAAATTGATGAAAAAGGGGCGAACTGTGGTTCGCCCTTTTTCATATGCGCTTAGTCAAACCAGTGGCGCGTTTTGTTTGCAAACCACACTAGCGAAAGCATAACTGGTACCTCAACCAGTACGCCCACCACTGTGGCAAGTGCCGCGCCGCTGTGTAAGCCAAATAGTGAAATGGCTACGGCGACCGCCAATTCAAAAAAGTTTGACGTACCAATCATACATGCCGGCGCTGCAACATTATGCGGCAGTTTCATACGTTTTGCCGCAAAGTAAGCAATGGCAAAAATACCGTAAGTTTGTATTAGTAGCGGTATCGCGATAAGCACGATGTCTTGCGGCTGCGATAAAATAGTTTCGGCCTGAAGACCAAACAAAATAACAATAGTGAGTAGCAGGCCGATAACTGAAAAGGGTTTGAACTTGCTAACCAATGCGTCAACAGCGCCATTTCCTTGTGCGTTATTGCCTTTATTTTCCAAGTGACGGCGCGTGATATAACCCGCGACCAATGGCAATACAACATACAGTGCAACAGAAAGCAGCAGGGTATCCCATGGTACGGTTATATCTGTTACGCCCAGCAGCATGGCGGTAAGCGGTGCAAAGGCAACGACCATAATCAAGTCATTAATTGATACCTGGACTAACGTGTAGTTAGCATCCCCTTTGGTAAGGTGACTCCACACAAATACCATCGCTGTACATGGAGCGACGCCCAGTAGGATCATGCCTGCAATGTACTCAGTGGCAGTTTGCGGATCTACCCAGTCGGCAAAAATGCCCTTAAAAAATAGCCAACCCAATAGTGCCATAGTGAAGGGCTTTATCAGCCAGTTAATCACCAAGGTCAGTACAAGGCCTTTCGGCTTTTTACCCACGTCTTTAATTGAGCCAAAGTCTATTTGTACCATCATTGGGTAAATCATTAGCCAAATAAGTACTGCCACTATCAGGTTTACGTGCGCATATTCAAGCGCCGCAATAGACGCAAAGACACCCGGCATGGCATAGCCTAGGCCCACCCCTGCAACAATGCAAAGGCCAACCCACACTGATAAATAACGTTCAAAGAAACCCATTCTGATTCACCTTTGTCTTACTTTACAACGATTTTTGATTAACACGCTTACTCACTTCTTCTGCGCTTTCAACGCGCTCAGAATAGCGGTCAACTAAAAAGTCTTTGTTGTCGCGGGTGAGCAAAGTAAATTTCACCAACTCTTCAACTACGTCCACAATGCGGTTGTAGTAAGGTGACGGCTTCATGCGACCATCGTCTTCAAATTCTAGAAAGGCTTTTGCCACAGAAGACTGATTAGGGATGGTTAGCATGCGCATCCAGCGACCTAAAATGCGCATTTGGTTTACCGCATTGAACGATTGTGAACCGCCGGAAACCTGCATAATCGCCAACGTTTTACCTTGGGTCGGTCGCACGCCGCCAAGGCTAAGCGGTACCCAGTCAATCATGCTTTTCATAATGCCAGTCATGCTGCCGTGGCGCTCTGGTGAACACCAAATTTGCCCTTCAGACCACATCATAAGCTCACGCAGTTCTTTCACTTTTGGATGTGAGTCATCTTCAGTATCTGGCTGCGGCAATCCACGAGGGTCAAAGATTTTGGCTTCAGCGCCAAAGTATTCGAGCAACCGCGCCGACTCTTCAATTACTAGGCGGCTGTACGAGCGTTCTCTGAGCGAGCCGTAAAGTAGCAATATACGCGGCTTGTGGTCTGAGAACCTTGATGCAAAGTTAGCCATAATTGGCTTGTGCATTTGCGCCATTACCGCGTTATCAGATGGGCTTTGTGCCTTTGAGCTTTCTTGGTTGCTTGATATATCTTGGCTCATTGATTTACTGTTACCCATTACTGAGCTCCTAATTTTGATAGTGCCTCTTTAAGCGCTGCTTTATCTAAGTTTTTCTCAGCAAGTTCTGCTAATGCCGCTACACGCTTTTCAATAATATCGATGGTGTTGTTGAAGGCCTCTGCTTTCTCTTGTTCGCTACCTTCTAACTTAGACGGGTCTTCTAAGCCCCAGTGCACCTTAAGAGATTTACCGAAATAAACAGGGCATGACTCGCCCGCCGCTGAATCACAAACCGTGACAACAAGATCAGCATCGTAATCTTCAAATTCATCCCACGACTGGCTTTGAAGGCCGTCTGTACTGAACCCGCGCTCTGCAAGGTACTTAAGAGAAAGAGGGTGTACTTCACCGACAGGCTGGCTGCCCGCGCTGCGCGCTTCTACATTGCCGTTCGAGGCGTTAGTGATGGCCTCGCAAAGAATGCTGCGGCAACGGTTGTGCGTACAAATATATAAAATCTTCATATAAAACCTTGTTTAATGGTCGAGGCTACTGTGGGTAGCTGTAATAAATAGAATAAGACTTCGAAAAAAACAGATACTTGGCGAAGTATTAAGCTGCAATTAACACCAGGGCCTTTTGACCTTTGCTGTGCATTTTTGCAGCGGTCTCTGTGCCATTCAGAAAGTTTGGAATCTAGCAATTCTCGCAGGACAAATTCGCTAACGCCTCGCTAATATATTCATTGTTGTGAATAGCGGTGTTCTTAATGACCTCCAGCGCCCAAGTGGGTAGGTCAGGATGGAGCTGGTAATACACCCATTTGCCCTTACGAGTATCGAGAACTAAACCGCACTTTCGTAAGTCAGCGAGATGGCGTGAAATTTTGGGCTGGCTTAATTGAAGCGCATCAGTAAGGTCGCACACGCATAGCTCACCTTTTACACAGAGCATAAGCAGCGTCTTTAAGCGGGTGTCTTCCGACAAGCATTTGAAAAATGTTAAAGGCTGTAGCTGCGCAGAATCAGAACAAGTCGACATAAATCACATCACATATGAAATTTCGTATGCGATGTATCGTATATGAAATTCCGTATGTGTCAATAATAAATCTGAAATTTCATATGTGTTTGGTAGGGACGAGAGGGTCTTAGACCGCCATTATTCTCGGTAAGCCAGAAATTTAGTGGTTTTCAGGATCGGCAGCCTCAAACGACATCGCTACTTCTTTACCGTTTACCTCATTGTAGTGGGCAATTACCTCGTTCATGAAGGCGAACCATGTTGGATTCGGATGCCAAATAGCCATAAGGTCTTTTTGGGCGGCTTGTTCATTTTCACCAAGTACGTTAATTCTGTATAGATACGTAAAAGCAGCGCCTCGCCAATTCAGTTTGCAGTGCGTGAGTACCTTGTCTTCTTTGATATCGACGGTTTGCATAAACGCTGCGTAATTTAAAAAGTTGGCTAATGTGGGGCCTTCCCAATCCACGGGCACATTAAAGTAATTGAGTCCTAATTCTGAGGTAGTTAAGATTTCACTGGTTCTATCCCCTGGGATCAAATCTACAACGTGCGTCACCCCTTTTTCTTTCAGTAAAGAAAGGTGAGAGGCATCGGGTAAGCCCGAAGAGAACATATATGGCGCGTTTTCTTGGTAGTTGGTGAGCGTTGTAAGTGTCGGTTTGGTATTCATTTGCGTTTGGTCACTGGTTTGCGGTGTTGAATTGTCTTCATGATATGCGTTCGCATGTGCACTTAAACCTAGCCCTAAACCAATACAGGCCGCACTGACAGCGAGACTACGCTTATACGTTTGAAATGACAGTGTATCTTTCAATATTTTAAGTGCTGCTGATTGGTGCTTTTTCATAATTTAGCGCTCGATGTTCACACTGGTTAGTGGTGGCGTTATTGCCATTTCTTACGTTACACATTTGATGGCTTGTTGTCCAAGTGGCAATGCCTCCGTTATGTAAACAGGCCCTAACCGTGGCATTGATAACAACTGCTGAATTGAATGTTTATATATCACTTTTAAGTTTAACTTTTCACTACCTTAGGTTTTAAAGAAGGCGTATTACGACCAGATGATTTTGGTTTGTATTTACAGCTAAGCCAGATTGAAAAAGGAACGCCTATAAGGGCAGGTAGAACCCAACTGACAAGTTGTAGTGACGGCGAGCCTTCGAATAATGCGCGTCCTCCAAAGGCAAAAAATGCGGTATATGCACCAATGCCAGAGCCAATGATATGCCCAATGTGCTCAGTTACCCACGAACCTGCAACGATGTCTTTTTGATAAACATAGCGCACAATACCAATGGCATTTAACAGTGCAATAGGGGCAAAGATACAAGTTAGCGTGATGCCGTACGTAATACCCTGATACAACGCAATGGAAGCGACGACAAAAAGCAGTACGGGTAGCCATAAATATTCAATTGTGCGCAGCTGCTCAAGATTTTGCTTCACTTTAAGCACTGCTACAGAATGCCTCACGTTGTTCCACACCAACAGGCTTAACATCAGCAAAAAGATATATTGACCTCTAAGGTATGCAGTGAAATAAGCAACAGACTCAAAGTG
>NZ_JAFLMX010000048.1:0-4234 GCF_017849675.1 Alteromonas sp. AO-Serp | reverse complement strand
GTTGTAGGGCCAAAGTTAAACCAGAAATTATCGGGGTTTATTCTTTTGTTTTTTAACTGATTAAGTTCGAATTTTAGCGACTCGAGCATTGATGGTGGATAGGCCATATTATCGACAAAGGTCAAATGGACACCATTGAACCAGATATCGAAACGAAGCAGTCCGCCTACAATTTCACTTCCGATGTCAAATAGGACTGTTTCTTTACTACCTATCACGTTTCAAATTCCTGGAATACATAACTTTCCAATAACGGGCGCAGGCATGTGGGGCATAATGGCGAAGCCGCCCCGCATGAATGTGTCCCAGCGACCGAAGGGAGTGCCAACAGCGTTTTGTTAGGCGTACAAATGAACGCACGCAGCTTTGCTGCTACCACTACCCGATAAGACCACTTATTTAAATTATTGAATTTAAGATAAAACAACCCTGTGCGAAATGCCAGATGTTAACAACATTGCTGGATAAAAGAGCGAGTTTAGAAAGCTGGTGATGTTGAATATTTGCGTTGCGATATTGATGAAAAGCGCGTTGCTAAAGCCGTTGAAACTATCAAAAAAGCAAGCTGTAAAGACAACCTAGCGAAACAACCTTGATGCTGTAATGTCACATCCGAATCACCATTTATTGCTGTGAGTAAATGACGCCTAACGCCCCGCTTAGGGGCAATAACACGTGGGCTAAAATTGGAGCGAAGCGACTGAGCCCACGTGTTATTGTCTCAGGGAGCTTGCGAACCTCCTAATTGATGCGTTTTATATATTTTCACTCATCGTATATTGAATATCATCATGAGGTGGAACGAACCGGAGTAATAAGCTATTTCATGACGAGAGTACTGGCACACCAATCACAGTTTTCCTGTACTAATCTCCCATCTACAGGTAAAGATGACGACTAATATATTACGTAAAACCAAAATAATTCCTCCGTTTAACTTTAACACGCTAGCCCACTCTGAAAGCCACCTGTAACATAGGGTAATGTGTAGAGCTAATTTGTCTTATATCACGTCAATTTATGCGAACAAGCATCTAAAGGAATAGCTATGGCAGCCAAATCAACTATCACTCATCAATATGATTTACAAATGACAGTCATAGACATCTTGGCATTGCCTGAAGAACGCTGCGTGGCCTTGAGTTGGAGCCAAGATAGTGGGTATCAATTTATTGCGTTGCAAGAAGGTAACTTTGTTCCTCTTTCCTACACGATATCGTATGACTTAGAAGAACTCTCATGTGCTGCCTTGTTTAAAACTACATCTGGATTCGGCTGTGTATTCCCCGATAGTGTTGTTACCTATACGCTCTCAGATAGTCACTTTCAAACATATCCTTTCGCCGAACCGTTTCCAATGGATGCTGCAAACCGTTCAACGTCACCGGTAAAAGCTCACATGGATGAACACACTGGTACAATCCACGTAATTTTCGAAGATTTCTTTTATAAAAGACGAGGACGGTTTATTTCAAAAATAAGTTTAAATAACAACCTTGCTCATTATTCCCCATTGTATGCTTTTCCGTTCAACACAGCTTGGTATCACGAATGTAGTGACATCTGTTTTGATAAAAGGCCTCTTGTGCTCGCCATTAATTGCCCATCACTATGGCACAAAAGAGAGCCGTGCCCTTCGCGATCAACGCACCTAACGGTGATCAATGATGATGGTATCTCTAACGTGACTTCGACTGAACACGGCCATGGGAGCTTTTCTTCAGATAAACAACACCTGATGGTTAAAACAATCTTCAGTCCCTATAGCATTCATTTTTATTCTCTATCGGGTGATAAAGCATTTGTTCTAAACTTAACACCCAAGCGGGTACTGGGAAACATTGATAAGAAGTGGTTGACACTCTTCGATAAATTTAACGACACTTTATGGCTTGCTCGCGATTATGATGTAACTCAGGTAAAGCTCTTGCGATAAACGCCTTACAATGCTTCGAACATAACTCTGCCAACTTCATTACACCGCTACGTTGGACTCAAATTAAGTAAAAATATGGGTAGTCCGTAAAAGGAAAGCTTTTATCGGACGAGTGAAAGTGAGTTTTTGTGGCTATCTTGACAGACTCCATCGCCGCTGACGCGGTTATCTAACTGAGTTATGTCAGACGTCCGCTTTACGCTCGAAGCCGACATTGAAGGTTATTCAAAGGAAGCTATATCTCACTCCCAACACGAATGGCCAAGCTCAACACATAAAAAAACGAGTGCTTAAAAGCACTCGTTTTCAATTGGCTCTTTTACGTGGCCTAGCCCTCGTTTCCACGCTTAGCCTAGCGTGTCGAAAAACCTCAGTCGACGATAAGTGTTACTAAGTTTAAACTTAGTATTCCCACCATCCTTCTTGCCACCACTCCAAAAACTCTTCAAAGTCGATGTAACCGTCGTCGTTACTATCGATAAGCTTAAAGCCTTCTTGTACGTGGCTAGCTTTCGTTTTTGGTGAAATAACGGTTAGAAGCTCGATGAACTCCGGCAAATCGATTTGGCCGTTGCCATCACGATCGAAAAAGCTGAAGTCCTTTCTAATTTCTTCAATTTTAGATTCTGAAAGTTGAGTGCTCACTCGCATTCCTTATTTCAACTGCAATAAGCACGAGTGTAACGCCCTTCTTTCTAGCTGTCTACGCCTGATTTTCTTTTGCTTTAAGTGCGCGTAAACGTTGAGCTTCTGCTTTTTCCTGACGCTTTTGTTCCATGGTCAAACGCGCTTCCGTTCCTACATGCTCTTGTTGACGCTCTTTTGCCAGCTGAACCTGTTTTTCACGTTCTCTAAAGCGAGCAATTTGATCGTCGGTATGGGTACCAAAGCAGTGTGGGCAGCTTACACCCGGCTCATACTTATCACTCTGCTTGTCTTCTTCAGTAATTGGAAGTCTGCACGCGTAGCACTGCTCATAATGGCTTTTCTCTAAGTCATGGTTAACTGCAACGCGATTATCAAATACAAAGCAATCGCCTTCCCACAATGACTCTTCTTTCGGTACATCTTCAAGGTACTGTAGAATACCGCCTTCTAAGTGATAAACCTCGTCAAATCCCTGCTCTTTCAAGTAAGCCGTCGATTTTTCACAGCGAATACCACCGGTGCAGAACATAGCCACTTTTTTATTTTTTGACGGGTCGAGCTCTTTTGCTACGTATTCAGGAAACTCACGAAACGTTTCTGTTTTAGGGTCGATAGCGTGTTTGAACGTACCAATTTCAATTTCATAACCGTTTCGCGTGTCAATAACCGTAACATCTGGGTCGCTAATAAGTGCGTTCCAGTCTTTAGGTTTTACGTAAGTACCAACGGTTTTGCGAGGGTCAATACCCTCAACGCCCATGGTCACAATTTCTTTTTTCAGTTTTACCTTGGTGCGATAGAACGGCTGCTCATCGTGAAGAGATTCTTTGCAAGAAATAGGATTAATACGCTCGTCGCTGTTTAAATAAGCAAGTAATGCGTCGATACCTTCGCGGGTACCAGAAACCGTACCGTTTATCCCTTCGTGGGCAAGAAGAAGTGTACCTTTAATGCCATTAGCTTCCATTGTTTCGAGAAGCGGTTGGCGGATTTCTTTGAAGTTTTCAAGCGCAACAAATTTATACATTGCGCATACAATATATTTAGACATATTTTAACCTTTGCTGATTGGAGCGTAAGACCAGTGCAAAAATGCGGCGCGCAATATAACAAAAAGGAAGGATAAAAACTAGGGCGGATAGATATGGTTTAGTATTCTAAAGCCTGAGCGGGTTTGGCATGCAGCCAAGAATTTGAAGAACTACTAAGCAATATTCTCAAATGATGGAAAGTTGGGCGGGTTCCCTTGTTGTAGGTGGCTCTCTTTATCTTGTGAAGAAAGGATATCGTACAGCAGCGTATTGTCTTCCTTCACAGTGTTGGCGTATTGCTTTTTCTATCGCTTTTGTGTTGCCAAACTACAGTTCTCAACGATATCGTCTGGCAAACGTTTATGATCATCAGTTTGAGCCTATGGCGCAGGCTTCATACTCAAATATAGCCTAGCCGACGTATAATCCTGGGAAACAAGTGTGGAAAATATATGCATAGCCTCCCACTCACTTTCATTCGCAGCTAAAGCTGGCCGCCGATAATGGTTAAGCGCTGCCAGTTGAGCTTCAATATTATCTTTTTTGTCTAACTCGGAACTTGCTGCCTCAATTTCAAAGGGCTCTGCAACGCTATATTGCTGCATAGCAAGATACAAAG
>NZ_JAFLMX010000252.1:0-26354 GCF_017849675.1 Alteromonas sp. AO-Serp | reverse complement strand
CTAATATTCAGCTCAATCGTTTGTTGAGTTATTCCTATACCATGAACCCGGGATAGGGATAATTTTAGCGAGTGTAGTGTGCGATTGAAGGTTTTTTAGCACCGCGGTGGACGGTGTTAATGGCCCATCAAGATTCGTGTTCAAGGGGTGGTTGGAAACGTAAGCGCCTTTTATAGATGCCTCAGGCGAAACATGCAAAGTGTGCGTATATGGCGTGGTGGAAAGCATAACTATCAAACCATGGAATTGCGTATCAGCGTGAAGTGAAAGGTCGCCATCCACTATCAGTAGCATTAAAGGCTGGTTTTCGTCTGAGTGTGCTATATCTTCGTTATCCAATTGGCAATCTCCCTCTATCCAGAAAATACTGGCAGGCGGAAGGTTCACACAATCCTGTTTAGCAACGCTTTGAGGAAAATACGTCGCACTCAGGTGCTCTATGCTTCGATTAAACAGCCATTCGGTAAGCTGATTGTCCCATGATAATTGTTGAGTTGAAGTAGGTAGCCTTAACAATGACGGATAGCGCAGAAATTTAGCTGTAAAAATCGTATTACTTTCGTCTTGGGAAACCCGCACGTCAAAGTGTTGCAAAGACTGCTGTTCTTCACCAACTAAATCGGTCTGCTCAATAAGTATCGTTGCATTGGATGTGTCTATCCTATTCAACGTTTGCGAGACCGAATGACTTCGTAACAACGTGGCGATTTCTTTGACTTGCTGCATGTGTGTAACATGCGCCTTCTCGGTATCCCGCTTTGTCTTTTCAATCGTATAAAAATGTTGAACCTGCTGTGATGTACTTATAGCTGAGAAGGTAATAGCGCTTAATAATATGGCCACAATTCCCAACACGGCGATGCCTTGCTGAAAACGAAGCGGTGCAGTATGGCGTGTAGGTACAACCCCTCCATGGCTTGTTCTAAACTCAGTTTTTCTGTTGCCTCTTTGAGGGCACTGCATTTCGGAATTAGTAGTAGGCATTGACAGCCTCAACTATGAACGTTCTGGCGCTTTTGACGGTAGGATCAACTTTACTGTGCAACTCTATTTCAATTTCATAGGCACTTCCCCAGCTACTGCTGTGCCTTCGGTTAACCGTGAATTTGGTGGCAACGGTAGTTTGCGTATCGGTTAAGTCGTACCAACCGCTTTGTATACAGGAATGTCCCGCTACTCGGTACTCGATGGCATTGTCGTGCAATCGGTATCCAAAAAACTCCCCCTGAGCCTGCGATACCACGCCGTCCCTGTTCTTATCATAAGAAAAGGTAACACAGCTATTTTCAGGTTCATTTGCGCGGTGGCCAGTGGTTACTTCGAATACCGTATTTTCGATTGTGGTCGCACCGAAAGGTGATAGGGGGTTAGAGGAGTAAACAAAACCTGCTTTGCTTAGGTGTTGTGTAATTGTACTTTGTAGAGCACGTATGTCGTCTTCTACGCTGGTAGCGTGTTGAATTGATGAGTGTGCAATGTGCGACCGCGCCGCTTGAGTTGCTACGGCTGAAATCACTATACTTGCCAAGCCACAGGCCACTAGCAGTTCGGTGAGACTATATCCACAATACGGCTTGATTGCGCCACGACGCATCACATGTTTTAGCATGGCGCTATTCCAGAAATAGACGGAACGCTACATAGCTTTATTCGCCCCAATGTATTAATAACTAACTTTGCCCTGAAACGCTGGCTTGAAAGCGTTAGCGTCGTATTACTTGCAAAATTAAGGGTACCGTTTTTATTAAACGCAACAATCTTGTCCTCATTATTGGTTGTGCTCAATTCTGTATTCCACCGCGAAGGCAGTGACAAGAAACTCGACTCAGTCAAGGCACAGCTTTGGCGGGTGGCGCAAGAGCACGAGTCTACTTCGCTCACGAGTACACAGCTATTGTGTTCAATTTGCGCAATCAGGAACATGTTCTTTTTGTTTATTAGTGCTTTCATTCTCGCCTGTTTTGCGAGTGAGGCTATTCCGGTGGCAGCATGTTTAAAGGCATTTCGCTCATTCCATGCATCAAATGAAGGAATAGCAATTAACGATAGGAGACTGATTACTGCCAGTACAACTAGCATTTCTAAAAGCGTAAACCCATTCAATCTCCGTTGTGGAATGCTTAGCTTGTTGTTGGATGTGTAAGCGTGAAAAGCCATGCGTAAGTCCAGTTACTCTGCTTAGTTCATATTGGTAATCTCAATGTACCGAAATTCAATTAGAGAGATAGCTGTACCATGGAAGGGAATTATAAGGCGTACATTCAACATCATCTGACTGAAGGGTTTTCGCTTGTAGAAATACTGGTTGCAACGGCTATAGCAGGCATATTGTGCGTTGCGACTACGTCGGCAATTACCGCTAGCAAACAACTAAGTCAGCTCAACAAGGTCAAAGCGTACCTTCTGTCTGCCCAAGCAATTCAGTCGCGAAGTTGGCTACTTACAGGCGAGTACGTAACGCACGATGCGTTGCCACCCTCTGGAATAGCCAGCGTACGCATCTCACAAACCATCAGCGACACTGGAATGTATGAAATTAGTGCTACACTGACATCTAGAGCATCTACGGACAGCTGTAGAGTAATAAAAATACGTGAAGACGCACTGACGCCCACAGAATGTTGGTAAGAAAATGCTCGAAACTTAACGATACGAAAAGTGAACGGTTAGCTACAGCTTAACTCATTACCTTCTAAGTCTTCTTTTTTGCCGTTGTCATCACTGTCTACGGCAACAGATATTCTTCCGTAAAGCGATAATAAAAGTGCTGATGCATAGTTTGTATCGTTGTTATTGGGACATAAGGTGATGGTTGCGGCGCGGTCTATTCCGCCTTGCTCGTCGAAGATAAGGCTGCCGGTTATACCGGAGATGGTATTGGCATTACTAAGTGGATCGCTTGCTACAATTAAGACCTCATTGTTATCCCGGCCGCCGTTTCCATTTGCATCTATAAACACCATTTTTGCATTGCGCCAACTCGACGTGCAGGCTGTATAGTTTTGCGTAGGGCACAGCACTACGTTGGTTTGTTCGTCTACCGCAGAAAAGCGAGCGCGTTGAACCACTGCACTTAAATTGTTTAAGTCAGAGGTAATTCTATTTTTGATTACGATATTTTGAATGCCAGGCGCAACTGTGGTGAGAATAATGGCAAGAATAGCGACGGCAACAAGCATTTCTAGAAGGGTTAGTCCTTGCTGTCTCGACATTATGGATAGTCGTGCTGTAAGCCTAGTGTTTGTCATAAACGGTATTCGATTCCACGCGTTGCTATAAAGAGAAACAGGCGGGTTTGCTTTTGCGCCGCCTTTCTCCAATGTAATGTTGTAGCGCCATAATTTTACGCTACTTACTCATATTTTAGGGTAAACTAATTTGAGTTGGCAAAGGTATGTTTTACCGCGCAACCGCATATTTGGCCATACGCCTTACGTTTAATGGCTTGTCGTTCTGCTGTGCTTGAATCTCAACTTAATAATAAATAAATTGCTGACCTTAAGTGCTGCACAACTGCAATACCAGAAGAGTAAATCCAAATAGATGCGCGGATACCACTAACATCTGCGGTCAGATTGTCGTAGAATCAAGTTCCAGGACGCCCCAAAAATACGTGGATATAATGATGCAAAAACAAGCAGTTATTGATGAAATGAAAGTGCTGCCTGAAATTGACGTAGAGTACGAAGTCGCACGTCGAGTCTCGTTCATAAAAAAGCAGTTACTTACTTCTGGTTTAAATTCGCTGGTACTGGGTATTAGTGGCGGCATTGATTCATGCACATTGGGTCGGTTAGCTCAATTAGCAGTAAATGAATTAAACGATGAGCACCACGAAAAATACCAATTTATCGCGGTTCGTTTACCTTATGATACCCAAGCCGATGAAGACGATGCACAGAAATCTATCGACTTTATCCAGCCCTCTCATTCTCTTGCAGTGAATGTAAAACCTGGCGCAGATGCTATTCATGCGTCTACTTCACAAGCGCTTGCCAGTGCTAACCTTCTTCCCGACAATGAAGCGAAACAAGACTTTGTGAAAGGAAATGTTAAAGCACGTACCCGTATGGTTATCCAGTATGAAATTGCTGGGATGGTTGATGGCCTCGTTTTGGGTACCGATCATTCGGCTGAAAATATTACAGGGTTTTATACCAAGTATGGTGATGGTGCATGTGACCTTGCGCCGTTGTTTGGTCTCAGTAAGCGCCAAGTACGTGCAGTGGCAGCCCATTTGGGTGCACCACATAACGTCATCACTAAAGCGCCAACTGCTGACTTGGAAAGCCTGTCTCCGCAAAAAGCCGATGAGCAAGCATTGGGCATGTCTTACGACCAAATTGATGACTTTTTGGAAGGAAAGCCAGTTTCTGCGGAAGTGGAAGAGAAATTGCTCTATATTTATGAGCGTACACAGCATAAACGTGTGCCAATTCCAACAATTTACGATGAGTTGTAGTCATGAAAAAAATTGAAGCTATCATTAAACCGTTCAAAATGGACGATGTTAGGGAAGCGCTAGCTGAAGTCGGTATCGCAGGGATGACAGTGTCAGAAGTGAAAGGGTTTGGTCGTCAAAAAGGCCATACTGAACTTTATCGCGGTGCTGAGTACCAAGTTGACTTCCTACCCAAGATCAAAATTGAGCTTGTATTGGACGATGACCGCGTTGAGCAAGCGGTTGAAGCTATTCAAACGTCAGCTAAGACAGGCAAAATTGGCGACGGGAAAATCTTCGTTTACAACGTTGAGACCGCCGTACGAATTCGTACCGGTGAACAAAACGAAGACGCGATTTAATTAAATGGTGTTTATTAAAAAAAGGAGCCAATGGCTCCTTTTTTAATATATTGAGTATTTATTAAAGCTTAATAGCAACGTGACTTAGTGGTCGTGACCACAACCGCCTTCACTGTGTACATGACCGTGCTCAAGCTCTTCTTTCGTTGCTTCTCGTACGTCAACAACAGTTACGTCAAAAGTTAGCGGAATACCGGCAAGAGGGTGGTTACCGTCAACAACAACCTCTTCGTCAGTTGTTTCAATGATAATGACCGATTGCTCACCTTGTGGCGTCGTTGCGCGAAAAGACATACCCACTTCAACATCCATACCGTCAAACATTGAGCGTGGTACAGTTTGTACAAGTTCGTCAGCACGTTCACCGTAAGCTTTTTCAGGGTTTACTGAAACGTTGAAGCTATCTTCCTTCGATTTACCAATAAGTGCATCTTCTAGTCCTTCAATTAAGAAGCGACGGCCTAGTAGTACTACTAGTGGCGATTTCCCTTCTGAAGAGTCTAGCGTTGTGCCGTCTTCGGTAGATACGGTGTAGTGTAGCGTTACAACGCTGTCAGAAGTAATTGTCATAACAAATCCTATCTTGGCCCTTTAATAAAGGGCAATAAATGTAATGCAGTAAAAACTGCTTATCGACGTTTTTTCACAATATTGCTAGCTTTCTGCTCAATACTGTACGGCAAAGTATTAGGGTAACAGGTAATGGCGTTATTATCAGCCAATCTGTGTAAATCTTCGCTGGTGGTGTCGTTGTTGAGCACTGCAATAAACCAGGTTTCATTATCAAGCGACGCAACATTGAGTATTTTGCCCGCTATACGCCAATTTTCGCCCAACTGCTTTTCTAATGCATCGCCAGGTTTAATATCTACGTTACCTTCAAGCTTAAAGCTGTAGGCGGCGCGTTTGTTTTTACCCAGAAAGCGGGTTCGCGCAACCACCTCTTGCCCCATATAGCAGCCTTTATCAAAGTCGATACCGTTGAGCGCCTGCACATTAATCATCTGGGGCACGTATTCCGCCACTGCGTCGCCTTGCACTAAAGCATGTACGCTTTGAATTTGTATAGCGTCAAACACGGTTTGGGGATAGCAAGAAAGGGTTTGCGCCTCTATCAACGAATTTATTTGCTTTGCGCCATTATCATCTAAAAGAACAATAATTCCTTTGCAGCTAGTATTGGCAAAATAGGCGACGCCGTGTTCGCTCTCGACCTTTTCAAGAGAACCATTGTCAGGAGTATCGCTCTCAAGAAGGCGTTCCACTTCGTTTTCGGAGAAAAGCTGGCTTAACGCTGCCTTTACTTCGTTAGTTTTCACTGCATCAAGCGAAATAAAATAAGCGCTGTATGTTTGTGTGTCGTCGAGAATATCAACCTTAGAGAACACACCATACTTATTAAGCTGTGCTAATGAATGACTACCCGCATCTTCATTGGTAACCAACAATAATTTGTTTTGGTGGCGAGTTACGTACCCGGTAGACCACGTTTTGCCTTTATTATCACAATGGGCGAAATGCCTGGCAGTATTCTCGGTTAGCTTATTAATGTTGACCGTAATTTGCCCTTGCAGGTAACTGTCGGCCTGTTCTCCTTCCAAAGAAATTATCATGGCATTTGAAAGCTTGACCACAAATTCACTTGGAAGACTTTGTAATGATGCGATAGATGTCATATTCACCACTGTAAAATTCGCTGTATGTACTCAAGGTATGGTAAAACCACCAATATTCAAGGGCAATACATGGGAATGTGCGCAGATTAAGTTCTATTTAGTTTGCCTATCTGACCAAAAGAGCAGTGATCCCCACGCCTAGGGCATGGTATTATTGTTAGCGAATAAAAAACGGTATGAAAGACATATGTTTGAACCAAAAAGATTAGCGCGATTAAAGTGGGCGTGTCGCAGAGGCATGCTAGAATTAGACGTACTTTTACTTCCTTTCGTGGAAGAAGCCTTCGATTCTTTAAGTTATGAAGATCAAGAAACATTTGAACGTTTACTTACCAGTGATGACCCTGATTTGTTTGCATGGATCATGGGACACCAGAAGTGCGAAGACCCTGAACTAGCCGCCATGGTGGCGACTATCGTCAACCGTGTCAAAGTATAGAATTTGCATTACGCACAATAGGTTTAGAAGGTTATTTGGGGAAGTATGCGTTGCTGTTTGTCTTTTCGCAGCATTGTGCAGCCTTCCTCAATACTTGTGGTCTTGGCTGAGCTTCTCAAAATTGATAGCGCTTGTTGCTGTTGCAACCACGTTAGTTATTTTCTGGCGTCTTTATGACGCGTTTAGTAACAAAATTTCTGCTACTCAATACGCTCTCTCTTTGACCAGCGATGGTATTATCCGGGTTGTTGACGACAGCACGCTCCCACTGGATTTGCAAAGCATGCCAAAAGGTAGCTTGTTAGTTGATGCTCAGGTCGACGGCACACCAATGAACATTCATCATTCTTCCCAGCTCTTTACTTGGGGGCTGTGTATCAATGTGCTGCGCCAAAAACGCAGATGGTTTGAAAAAGATCATAGCCATCTCGCTTGGATCTTAAAAGGTGAGTGCTGCGAAGCAGACTATCGCCGATTGGCTAGAGCTATTATCTTGGCCCGAAAAGCAACGCCTTAAAGGAATTAAAAAGATGTTTCGTGAGTATACCAAAGCGTTATTTAAACGCGTTGACACCAGGCAGCTTATGCAGTTTAAACCGCCTACGTTGCCTCAGCGCATCTATACCAAAACGCTCAATGTCGACAATGTGCACTACGCTTCTTTTTGTCAGGAAGTTGACTGGCCGGCAAATGAGCATGCCCATCCACTTTATTTACAAATGCTTTCCTTACCTTTGCAAATGCAGTGCTTGCTGGACAAACAAAGCCCATTTCCATTGCTTGGCCTTATCCACGCTGCTAACAAAGTATCGGTTATAGACCATTGCGATTTAAGCGAACCCTTTGAATGTCGCGTGCGCTTTCACGATGTGAGACCGCATAACCGAGGTTGGGAAGTGGATGTGATGTTAGAAGCGCTGCAGGCAGGGAACCTGGTTTACAGGGCGATAAGTAGTTACTTAGTGAAGGTGAAAGCCGTTCATGTAGCTCCACTTGGTGCTAAAAATGACTTACATGACGATTGTGAATTAGATAATAGGGCGCTCATCGGCGAAATTAGTGCTTCGGCTAATACAGGTCGCCGCTATGCAAAGCTTTCTGGCGACTATAACCCAATCCACTTGTCTGCAATATCTGCCAAAGCATTTGGGTTTAAACAGCCTATAGCGCACGGCATGTGGACATTGTCACGCGCTGTGTCGGCGTTTGTAAGTCATCAAGACTTCAGACAATCTATAAGCGTAAAAGAAGTAAACTGCCGCTTTAGAAAACCCGTGTTTTTGCCCTGTGACATTCATATTCAACAACACTGTAAAACAGATAATAGTGTGCTAATAGACGTTACCGATAGTAATGACAGCCTTGTGCACTTATCGGCTAGTTTAGTGTTTAATCAGGCCTGAATTAACGTTTAATCAGGTGTAGATCTGTAAAAGATAAGCGGGAGATAACCTAAGGTTAATACCAATCTGCATAGATCATTGCTCACTCAGAAGGAGCTGGCAAGTTTCCTAGCAAAGCGTGTGAATTTGAAAGGGAACAGACTGGTATAATACTGTGGACGGTGAAAAGAGAGCATGCTGCGATGCTCTCTTTTTGTTTGACGTGTTTTATTGAGCGCTAAATGATGCTGTGTGAATGTATTGTCCAGTTATTAAAGAAGGCGCATTAACATTAGCGCCTTCTTTAGACTCATACAGATCTTACTTTATGCACTAGTCGGCATCGGCGAAGCTGTCTTGAGTAATTAGCGAGCCAACGTCGGCGCCTGACAGCTGTTTTCTGGGAATAAGTATTGTAGGAACGGGGTTGTCTAACTGTTCAGGGTAGTCCAAATTAAAGTGTAACCCTCTGCTTTCCTTTCGCTCCATCGCACATCGCACAATGAGTTCTGCAACCGTAACAAGGTTTCGAAGCTCTAGCAGGTTATTACTTACCCTGAAGTGAGAGTAATACTCAGTAATCTCTTGCTCTAATAGCTTAATGCGGCGCATGGCCCGTTCAAGGCGCTTATCAGTGCGTACAATACCTACGTAATCCCACATAAACAGCCTAAGTTCGTGCCAGTTATGTTGAATGATGACTTCTTCGTCAGAGTTAGACACTTGGCTCTCATCCCAAGGCGCAATAGACTCTTCACAGTCTGCACTGGGAATATTTTTAATAATATCTTCCGCTGCAGCGCTGGCAAAAACCACACACTCAAGTAAAGAGTTAGATGCCATGCGGTTGGCGCCATGCAGACCTGTGTAGGCCACTTCACCGATTGCGTATACATTATTCAAGTCGGTTTTGGCATTAAAGTCGGTCATCACTCCGCCGCAGCTGTAGTGCGCAGCAGGCACGACTGGGATAGGTTCACGGGTTATATCGATACCAAGCGAGCGGCACTTTCGATAAATATTAGGGAAGTGCTTAACGATAAAGTCAGCAGGCTTATGACTGATATCCAAGTACATGCAGTCAGCGCCCAATCGCTTCATTTCATAGTCGATTGCGCGAGCGACTACGTCGCGCGGCGCAAGATCGCCACGCTCATCAAATTTGTGCATAAAGCGGGTACCGTCGGCGTGGCAGAGGTTTGCGCCTTCGCCGCGCAGCGCTTCTGTAATCAAGAAGTTACGTGCCTGTGGGTGGAATAAGCAAGTCGGATGAAATTGATTGAATTCCATATTGGCCACGCGACAACCCGCTCGCCATGCCATGGCAATGCCGTCACCGCTCGACACATCGGGGTTCGATGTATACTGGTATACCTTACTACCACCGCCAGTCGCTAGCGCAACGAAAGGGGCGCGAATTACTTCAACGTGCTCTTGTTGTCTATTCCAAACATAAGCACCCACCACGCTGTTCTTTTCTTCCTTTGAAGGAATGAGATCAATGGCGTTATAGCGCTCAAATATGTGAATGTTTGGATGGGTCGATACCGCGTCGTTTAATGTAATTTGAAGCGCTTCGCCTGTGGCATCTGCAGCGTGAAGAATTCGCCGGTGGCTGTGTCCGCCCTCACGGGTAAGGTGAAAGCGCTCCTCACCAGATTCACTTTTTTCTGTATCAAACGGTACCCCGTAACTGATAAGCCACTCAAGTGACGCCTTTGCTCGTTCTGCAGTAAATCTTACGGCTGGCTCTTCGCAAAGCCCAGCACCTGCAGCAAGCGTGTCTTTTACGTGTGCGTCTATGGAGTCTTGTTCATCGAATACTGCGGCAATACCACCTTGTGCATAGCGGGTAGAGCCTTCATTGCGGTCACTTTTACTAAGTACAATAACCTGACAATGGTCGGCAAGCTTAAGCGCTAAGCTCAATCCTGCCGCGCCACTCCCAATAATCAATACGTCACAACGGTGTTCTATTGCATTTGATGTGGAAGTTAGTGAAGACGATACAGATTTCATGTATTTTTATATCAATTCAAACGAGCAAAGGTTCGGCAAGTCTAAAGGATGAGTAGCAAAACACAATCATTCTTGCCCCCTGGCCTAAGCATTTTTTAAAATATTTAATGCTTTTACAGAACTTTTGTAAAAAGAACGCGTCTATACACATGCTTGTTAGAGCTATTGTGTAGTTGAAGTAGGGAGTAATGGCTCGAATGAGCGAGCAGATAACCGACCAACAACTGGTCGAAAAAGTACAGCGTGGCGATAAAAATGCGTTCAACTTGTTGGTAACTCGTTACCAACATAAAGTGATGCATCTCGTTTCTCGCTATGTGAAAAATACCGGTGACGTTGCTGATGTAACGCAAGAAGCGTTTATCAAAGCATACCGTGCCTTACCTAATTTTCGTGGCGACAGTGCATTTTATACTTGGCTTTATCGGATTGCGGTAAACAGTGCCAAGAACTATCTTGTATCTCAAGGTCGCAAGCCGCCTGCAAGCGATGTCGATGCTGACGAAGCAGATTTCTATGAGGGTAGTGATGCACTAAAAGAGCAATCTACACCCGAGCGAAGCCTGTTATCTGAGGAAATTGAAGAAACCCTGTTTAAGGTAGTTGAGAAGCTGCCGGACGATTTACGTATGGCGATAACGCTGCGTGAAATTGAAGGGTTGAGCTATGAAGAAATCGCGAACGTAATGTCGTGTCCTGTGGGTACGGTGAGATCCCGTATTTTTAGGGCTCGCGAGGCGATTGATAAAGTTATTCAACCGTTGTTAGAAAATTAAAAAGAAATAAAATCAAAAAAAGATGAACTTTCTTTTTTCCACGATGACTAACAGCTGTGTTAGGGTAGTTAACGATCACTTTGATCTGGAAATGAATATATGACGCAACAGCAAGAAAAATTGTCCGCATTCATGGATGGTGAGATAGAAGGCAATGACATCATCGATGCGATTAAGCAAGATGAAGCGCTTCAGGCCAAATGGCAACGTTACCATGTGTATCGCGGTGCAATGCGAAAAGAAGCAAGTGTTGCTCCACAGTTGGACATCACCGCAAGCGTAGCAGCTGCGCTTGAAAACGAGCCAGCTATAGTCGCACCTAAACGCTCGCGCTGGCAGTCGATACCATTGATTGGCAATGTTGTTCCTTTTGCGAAGCAGTCAGGCCAGTTTGCAGTAGCCGCGTCGGTGGCAGTGGCAGTTATCTTTGGTGTTCAATACACTAATCAAGAAGCGCCTACCGAGCCATTTATGACAGCGCCAACGATTGCTCCTCAAGGTGGATTGTCTCCAGTGAGTTTGGAACAAACCAGAACGTTGCCACGTAACGACATGAATGAAATGCTTGAGAAAAAGCGCAAAATTAATGCATTGATTGCTGATCATGAGCAGCAAATAAAGCTTAAGCAAGCGCAAGAGGACGAAGGTGAAAGCGAAACAAGTGGACCAGAGCGCCCATAAGTTATCGCAGCCAGTCAACATTAGTTGGAATGTGCTTTCGCAAGTAAATTGCGACTGACATACGTTTCATATTTTAATCATACCAGCATATACTGCTGGTATGTTTGTTTTAAGGCGGGAAAAAATGCGCTGTAGTTCTATCCTTGCACTTTTTTTCATTTCGGGCGCGGCTATCCAGCCTTTGGCAGCCCAAACTACTTCGCCTAGCGAAGAGGCAAAAGCTCCTATTGCTCCAGTCCAAAACGTGAATGATGGCGACGTTGAATTAGACGCTAACTCAGAATCAAACACGAGGGCTGTTCGACTAGATGAAGCCGATCAAGAAGAAGCAGTGCGAGAAGACGTGATTCAAGAGCAACTTGAACAAAGTCGAAGCGAGCAAAATGCATCTGCTTCTCGCACACGAGAGCCTCAATCGGCCAACCAGTGGTTAGCTGAACTTCAAAACATTATAACCAATGCCAATTTCCAAGTGTCTTTTGTGCAAACTATTGCAGGAAAGGAAACCGTTCCATATTTATGGCGCCACGGGATTATGGAAGATGGCTCTGAATTAGAGCAGTTAAATCTTCAAAATGGACCAGGCCGCGAGCTTATTCGTGTGAACGATGTGGTGAGTGTATTTGAGCCAGATGTACAACCCTATAGCTTGCGTTCAAAGCATATCAACGGTCCAATACCAAGTGTATTATTGTATCATCCTGAACAGCTTGCCGAAGCCTATGAGTTCGTCGCTGTGGGAAGAGCGCGGGTGGCAGGACGTTCAGCGCAACAAATTCGAATAGTCAGCCGAGATAACACGCGATTTGGTTATCAACTGTGGCTGGATGAGTCGTCTGGTATGTTGCTCAAACTGAACATGCTTGATTTGCAAGGGGCGCTATTAGAGCAGATTCAGGTCACGGCCTTTGCGATATCGCCAGAGCCTGCTGATTATTTCTCACGAATTAATTCTGCGTCGTTACCCGCGCCCATGGCGCTGAGCAACACGCCAAATCGTGCACACAAATGGGATGTCACCTATTTGCCGGCTGGCATGCGAGAAATTAAGCAAGATACAAGACGATTGGCCTTAACAGGGCAAATTGTAGAATATAAACTCTTTTCAGATGGATTGGTTGACGTATCTGTGTATGTTCAGCCTGCGGAAGATGCGTTAGGTGAAACGCTGGCGCTGCGCAATGAAGTGAGTACGTTCTTAACGTTAACAGACGGCAAAGCCCAGGTGACAGTGGTGGGAGAAATACCTTTGCAAACCGCTAACGCTATTGCTACGTCTTTACGCCCCGTCAGCAGTGTAAGTGAATAACCGCTTAATTGAGTAACAATGATAAGAGAAACCGCCACCGTAGTTGCCGTTAATGGTGATACGGTCACCGTAGAAGCAGCGATTAAATCCACCTGTAACGCATGCCAAGCACAAAGTGATTGTGGTACCGGCGTTATTTCTCGTGCGCTTGCACCGAAAACGCAGCAGTTGACGCTGCGTACTCCCATGCCTGTGCGGGTTGGCCAAGAAGTGACTGTAGGCATACCGGAAGCAGGTATTTTAAGTGCATCGGCTTGGTTGTATTTGCTACCGCTTATAGCGTTTATCGGGGCATATTCGGTGTCTATATCATTACTTAGTAGTAACGGATTTACTCACGAGTTATGGGCCATGCTGCCAAGTGGGTTAGTAACCTTCTTTACCTATAAGTTAATTGCTTACAAGTTGCGTCGTGTAGAACGTACGAAATATCAACCTGTCCTATTGGGTCAACAAGAGCACAGTGCAGTAGAACATTGATTTTTTGAAGGGCTTTACGCTGCTCAATGGTTTAATACAGGACTGCTCCATACGAGGCCGTTTTATACGAGGCCAATTTATACGAGATAATAGTGTTAACTCACGCTCATCAATGTAGCCAAGTTTTGAGATAGGCCGAGGAAGTCACGTCAGGTTGCCACTTCCATTCGTTATGTTTCTTGAAAGTAATAAATTTTCCACCACACCAATTCGCTTTTCGCGCAAGAAATGGGTAAAATCCGCACGCGCTGCGTATAACCCTTTAAGCAAGGCAAGCAGCATTTTTTGTTTAATGAATTTTTCTGCAGGTAATTTCCAGCATTATGCAACAATCGCACATTCGTAACTTCAGTATTATCGCCCACATTGACCACGGTAAGTCTACGCTGTCAGACCGTCTAATCCAGCATTGTGGAGGGCTAACAGACCGTGAAATGGCTGAACAGGTTCTCGACTCAATGGACCTGGAAAAAGAGCGCGGTATTACTATCAAAGCGCAAAGCGTAACGCTGAACTACGAAGCGCGCGACGGTGAAACTTATCAGCTTAACTTCATCGACACTCCAGGGCACGTTGACTTTACCTATGAAGTATCTCGTTCTCTTGCTGCCTGTGAAGGTGCGCTTTTGGTTGTTGATGCAGGTCAGGGCGTAGAAGCACAGACATTGGCAAACTGCTATACCGCCATCGAGATGGATATGGAAGTGGTGCCTGTACTCAATAAAATCGACCTGCCTCAGGCTGAACCAGACCGCGTTGCAGAAGAAATTGAAGATATTGTTGGTATCGATGCGCTGGACGCTGTGCGCTGCTCAGCAAAAACCGGTATCGGTATTGAAGATGTACTTGAAGTCATTGTAAATAAAATTCCGCCGCCAGAAGGTGACCGCGAAGCGCCACTTAAGGCGCTGATCATCGATTCTTGGTTCGACAACTACCAAGGCGTTGTTTCACTGGTTCGTATTGTCGAAGGCCAGCTGACCAAGAAAGACAAAATTCAAATTATGTCAAACGGTCAAACGCATCAGGTTGACAAAATTGGTGTATTTACGCCTAAGCCACTCGATACGGGCACATTAAGAGCCGGCGAAGTAGGCTTTATCATCGCAGGAATTAAAGATATCCAAGGCGCGCCTGTGGGTGACACCATTACCTTGGCTCGCGAGCCAGCTGATGCAATGCTGCCGGGCTTTAAAAAGGTTAAACCTCAGGTTTATGCCGGTATTTTCCCAATAAGCTCTGATGATTATGAAGACTTCCGTGATGCCTTGGCGAAACTAAGCCTGAACGACGCTTCACTGTTCTATGAGCCAGAAAGCTCTGCAGCGCTAGGTTTTGGATTCCGTATTGGTTTCCTTGGCATGCTGCACATGGAAATCATTCAAGAGCGTTTAGAGCGTGAATATGACTTGGGTCTTATCACTACTGCGCCTACCGTAATATACGAAGTAGAAACGACCAAGGGCGAAACCCTTACCGTAGATAGCCCAGCTAAGCTACCTCCGGTAAATGATATCGCTGAAATTCGTGAGCCTATGGTTGAAGCCAATATTCTTGTGCCACAAGAGTACTTGGGCAACGTAATTACACTTTGCGTTGAAAAGCGCGGTATGCAAACCAACATGACATACCACGGTAAGCAAGTGGCAGTAACTTATGAGCTGCCAATGGCAGAAGTGGTGCTCGATTTCTTCGACCGCTTGAAATCTACGAGCCGTGGTTTTGCATCGCTTGATTACAACTTTAAGCGTTTCCAGACATCAGACATGGTGCGTGTTGATATTCTTATTAACGGTGAACGTGTAGACGCGTTAGCGGTAATTACGCACAGAGAAAACTCTCAAGGCCGTGGTCGTGAGCTGGTCGAAAAGCTTCGCGAGCTTATTCCACGACAAATGTTCGATATCGCTATTCAGGCGGCTATCGGTAACCATATTGTTGCAAGAAGTACAGTTAAACAGCTACGTAAAAACGTAATCGCGAAGTGTTACGGCGGTGACGTAAGCCGTAAGAAGAAACTACTTCAAAAGCAGAAAGAAGGTAAAAAGCGAATGAAGCAAGTGGGTAATGTTGAATTGCCACAAGATGCGTTCCTTGCAGTATTGAAGGTGGGCAAATAATGGCGAATTACTTCTCCTTGATTTTGGTGGCACTCACCTTAATAACAGGATTAATCTGGCTAGTGGATAGCCTAGTGTTTGCACCAAAGCGAAAAGCACGTTTACAGGCTGCGGCAACCGCAGAAGGAGCGGGCTATGGAGAAGATCCTCAACTGCCGTACCTTGTTGATACTTCGCAACAGATTTTTCCTGTTATTGCTTTCGTATTGGTATTGCGTTCGTTTTTATATGAACCATTTCAAATTCCTTCAGGCTCAATGATGCCCACCCTGTTAGTGGGTGACTTCATTTTGGTTGAAAAGTTTGCCTATGGCGTGAAAGACCCAGTTTTCAGAAGTAAGCTTATTGAAACTGGCGTTCCAGAGCGTGGCGATGTGGTGGTTTTCAAGTACCCTGAAGAGCCTTCAATTGACTACATTAAGCGCGTGATCGGTTTACCGGGCGATACTGTGGTTTATCAAAATAAACAGGTTTATATCAAACCGAAGTGTGAGACTGGCAACAACTGTCCTAAATTGAAAGCCGTACCGCTGACGTTCCAAGAGCGTGGTGAGTTCGTACAGGACATGGCCCAGCTTATGCGTTACACCGAAGATTTAGGCACAGTAGAGCATGACATTTTGCGCCACCCAGTACGCGAGATTTCGCCGGTTAATTTTTATACCCAGCCTGGCACACGCAGCAATGAGTGGATTGTGCCAGAAGGTCAGTATTTCGTGCTAGGCGATAACCGTGACAACAGCCGCGACAGCCGTTTCTGGGGTTTTGTGCCAGATGCAAACTTGGTTGGAAAAGCGGTGGCGATCTGGATTTCATTTGAATTTGAGCGCAGTCCGTCAGACTTCCTTCCAACGTGGGTACCAACAGGTGTTCGATTTGAGCGAGCAGGTGGCATTCATTAATGCAGGGAATTGATAAATATCGTCGTCTGTACAAGGCGATAGGCTACACATTTACCAATGAAGCTTTATTGGAACAAGCGCTTACTCATCGCAGTGCGGCTAAACAGCACAACGAGCGACTAGAATTTCTGGGTGACGCTATTTTAGGCATGATTGTTGGGGAAACGCTGTTTAAGCGATTCCCAACTGTGCCAGAAGGCAAACTCACACGAATGCGCTCTACTTTGGTTAAAGGAGACACACTGGCAGAACTTGCAAAGGAAGCCAGTGTGGGTGAACTACTTAACTTAGGGCCAGGAGAGCTCAAAAGCGGTGGTCATCGCAGAAGTTCGATTTTAGCCGATGCAGTTGAAGCTATTTTAGGGGCTATTTACCTCGATTCCGGTATGGACGAGGTACGAGGCGTTATAGACCGTTTATGGGAAACCCGCATTAACAAACTAGACCCTAATGCCCACCCTAAAGACAGCAAAACTCGTCTTCAGGAGTTTTTACAAGGTCGTAAACAAGCGCTACCAACCTATGAAGTGCTGTCTATTTCAGGGAAAGATCATGCTCAGACTTTTGAAGTTAGCTGTCAGGTAGAAAGTCTACCAGAAGCGGTAGTGGCGTCTGGCAATAGCCGCCGAAAAGCAGAACAAGAAGCTGCTCGTTTAACATTGGAGAAGCTTGATGACAACGCATGATGAATCGAATTTGCCAGAAATGCCTGATATTCAAACTCGCTGTGGCCTAGTTGCCATAGTAGGTCGCCCTAATGTAGGTAAATCGACCTTGCTCAATCGCTTGCTAGGTCAAAAAGTAAGCATTACGTCGCGTAAGCCGCAAACCACGCGCCACCGCATTCTTGGTATAGATACCGACGGTGATTATCAAGCGATTTACGTTGATACCCCAGGGCTTCACCAAGACGAAAAGCGCGCGATCAATCGCTACATGAACCGCGCGGCATCAAGCTCTTTGGCTGAAGTTGGCCTTGTGCTTTTCGTTGTTGAAGGCGATCGATTCAACGCCGAAGATGAAATGGTATTAAGTAAGGTTAAACAAGCAAACCTTCCTTGCTATCTCATCGTAAACAAGATGGATAAGGTTGAAGATAAAGAAAACTTTATGGTTCACCTTAAAAAGCTTGGCGAAAAGCACCCGTTTGAGCACATGATCCCTATCAGTGCTAAACAGGGCCGAATGGTTGACGAAATTAGAGAGTTAGTGGCCAAGTCGCTACCTAAAAGTGAGTTTTTCTTCCCAGAAGATTACATTACTGACCGCTCAAGCCGCTTTATGGCTGCTGAAATCATTCGCGAAAAGCTTATGCGCTTTACCGGCGATGAATTGCCTTACTCTACTACTGTGGAAATTGAGCAATTCAAAATGGCAGACAACGGTGTTTATCGTATCAGCGGGCTGATTTTGGTAGAGCGTGAAACCCAAAAACGCATGATCATCGGCAAAGGCGGAAAGCATTTGAAAACCATTGGTGAGCAAGCGCGTAAAGATATGGAAAACTTGTTCGACAACAAAGTATTTCTAGAACTTTGGGTGAAAGTGAAACAAGGCTGGGCAGACGATGAACGTGCTCTGCGCTCTCTAGGTTACGGTGACGACAGTAACTTCTAGTTCACGCTAATATTATCTTTATAACGCTAGTTAGCTGTAACAGGCGTTATATTAGCACGTTATATTAGCAAAGATAGTGAGTCAGCATTTTCGCCAAGTGGTGTAGCTGATGGCTTGTGGGCAACTACCTCAGTTAGATGCGCTCATGCGAGCATTTACACGGTGGTTTATTTACTCGGTTTCAACATCACTAGCAGGCACAACAACTTCTTTTTAGGAGCGGTATATGGCAATTTCAGATATGCGCAGGCAGTACTCAAAGGGCAGTTTGAGTGAGTCAGATATTACTTCAAGTCCATTTATCATGTTCGATAAATGGTTAAAAGACGCCATAGACGCCAAAATTCCTGATCCTACTGCAATGACGGTTGCCACCGTCGATGCCAGCGGCCAACCCTCTCAGCGTATCGTTTTGTTAAAAGATGTCAGTGAAAAGGGCTTTGTGTTTTTCACTAACTTAGGCAGCCGTAAGGCACAAGAGTTAGCGGTAAACCCTAAAGTGTCGTGCCACTTTCCCTGGTTTTTTATGGAGCGTCAGGTTCGCGTATGTGGCAGCGTTGAAAAGCTTTCTGTTTCTGAGAATGCTGCTTATTTCTTTTCGCGACCGAAAGACAGTCAGCTAGCAGCGTACGCGTCAAAACAAAGCAAACCTATTGGCAGCAGGGAGCTTCTACTGACCCAGTTTAAGCAGTTAAAAGATAAGTTTGCTAACAAAGAGCTTCCCGTGCCGGACTTTTGGGGCGGTTTCAGGATCGTGCCTCATCAAATTGAGTTTTGGCAAGGTGGAGAAGATAGGCTACATGACCGCTTTGAATACAACAAAACTGAAGATGGCGCGTGGGTAACACAGCGCCTTATGCCGTAGGGAATACGTTCACCTTTCGTTCCCGCTAAAGTACTTCACTAGAATGTGAGCCCGTTTAACTATTGAGCTTGTAGATAGCGTGCGGCGAGATAAGTAACAAGGAGGCATCTAAACCGTGATTGATAGTCATTGCCATCTCGACTTACTTGCACAAAAGAAAGATATTAGAGTTGCATTAGAAAGCGCCAAAGCCGCAGGGCTTACCCGCATCATGGCGCCTAGCATTACCCCCGAATCTTGGCAGGCGTTACAAGCGCTCAATGAACGCTTTGAAAGCCTTTTATCTATTGATACTGCGCTTGGACTCCATCCTTATTTTTTAACTGGCAGTGAGCTTGAAAAGCCAGAGCAAACACTCAAGAAGAGTCTTCGTCAACTTGAGGACGCTACGGCTAACTTGCACCCTTCGGTAAAAGCCGTGGGGGAAACAGGTATCGATGGGCATATAAGCGTGCCATTAGCGCTTCAAAAGGAAGCGCTACATAACCATTTGAAACTTGCCGATAAAGTATCGTTACCCGTAATTTTACATCACAGAAAAAGTCATCATCTGCTAGTTGAAGCATTGAAGCAAGCCAAATACCAGGGTATAGGCGTTGTACATGCTTTTTCAGGAAGTATTGAAGCGGCCAAAGGGTATATTGAAAGAGGGTTTTACCTAGGTATAGGCGGTACGATTACCTATGAGCGTGCTCAAAAAACACGAAACACCCTTGGGTTTTTGTTAGAACACCATTTTGATAAATTGCTTTTAGAAACGGATGCCCCTGATATGCCCATGTGCGGTAGACAAGGAGAAGCAAACGAACCTCGTTATTTATCAGATGTCGTTGATGTTATAAGCGACCGCTATGGCATGTCACATAAAGAAATAGTGTCCACCACCACAGCGAACTACACTCGACTATTTAATATTGATGCTGGAAGTGAAGCATAGACTTCCAAATTAGCTATCTAGCGCTTCTCTTTATTTCTTTTTGATTCGATTACCTGAATAAACCATGGGCGAGATTTATAAAAGGCCCGGGTTAGGTAAATACCTAGCATGAGCGCTAAAAAGACGAGAATGCACGCAATAAGAGCAAGCTGGTAACGCAATGTCAGTGGACTCTCGAGGACAGCCTGCGTGTTCATGTGAATATTCACATAACCTAGTAAATTTTCATTATCGTCAGTGATAACGCCAACATAGGTTAGCGGCGTTACACTTTGCGACTGACTCATCGACACCACACTGGCAATTTGAGGCAAAGGAGCAATATACCTCCCGTCCTTATCAAACACAGACAAGGCAAGAATGTGTGGCTCGTCGACCAAAATAGAGGCGACACTTTCAATAAACTCCCGTTGAGTGAGAGTATCAGATAGCGCGGAATCTACATTGTTCTCAGTTTCCTGATTCGAAAGTGCGTCAGCGATAAAGGCAGGTTGTAGCAGTTTTGCATACTGCCTTGCTATGCTCTCACCAGAGAAGCGAGTTTGAACGGTAAGCCAGTCGTTTTGGTATTGTTGGAATAACAGAAGCAATACCACTATCAAAGCAAACACCGCACTCACTACTATTGTGTGGAACAATCGCTTTAGAACTGTGTACAACGAATGCGAGTCATTCTTTGTTTGTGAAGCTGCTTTGCTTAGCCCGTCTACCAATTCGCTTTTCCATAAAGTCACGAGGGTTGCCTAACAGTAGGATAATTCGAAATAATTTAAAAGGAGATATTTTATTAGTTAGCCTAATTGGTTAGCATTAGAGCACCATTTGCCAATCACCGCAGTTTCTGTGTGCGTTATGAAAGACACTCTTCTTAATAATATCGATAATGACGATATCCATTTAGCTTCTTTTTTGTCTCATGTAGTTAGCAATAGTCACAACGACAGTGCGTATTCACATACGTTAACCGTTATTGGTCAAGCTGTAACACCTTATCTACTGCACAGCGTTTTAATTAAACTCAACGATGTGTTTACTCCTTCTAGCGCTGCTTTCCATCATTTACACAAGCAAATGGGGGATGATGTAATAGAAATTAGAGGTGCTTTGCAAAACACTGAACTTGAGCAGATTAAGCCACTGCTGGGCGACGTATCCAAGGCATATAATGTTGATGTTGGTTTGCAGGGCTCTCGCCCCTCATTGTCTGAGCCAGGACTACTGGTCATGGACATGGATAGCACTGTCATCGCGATTGAATGTATCGATGAAATAGCTAAATTGGCGGGTGTTGGCGAGCAGGTGTCAGAAGTTACCGCTAAGGCAATGCGTGGAGAAATTGCGTTTAATGATAGCTTAACGCATAGGGTGGCGTGCTTGGAAGGCGTGCCAGTTAGTCACCTTAATCAAATTCGTGACAGCATACCTATCATGCCCGGCATTCAAGCCTTGCTCACTCACTTGAAACAGTACAATTGGAAATTAGCGATCGCCTCAGGTGGGTTCACCTTTTTCGCTGACCATCTAAAAGCAAGGCTTGGACTCGATTTTGCCATTTCTAACACGCTTGCGGTGAAAAACGAGCAGCTGACTGGAAAAGTAGAGGGTGAAATTGTCAATGCAGACGTTAAGGCGCGAACCGTAAACGCCCTTGCTGAGAAGTGGCAAATTCCAGCCAACCAAACCGTTGCTATGGGGGATGGGGCTAACGATTTGGTCATGATGGCTGAATCAGCGCTTGGCGTGGCGTGTCACGGTAAGCCACTGGTTAATGAAAAGGCGGATGTGGCAATCCGCATTGGCAGTTTACATAGCCTTCTGTATTTTCTAGAAAAGTAGTTAACGAGAGTCTGTAATACAAGTGCTAGTTTTGGGGCAATAAAACTAGCGCTTCACACTTTATCGATTACCTTTCACCAGCCACAAGTTTCCAAAATCTTGTGATTAAAATCCTCCCGTGATGGGTTTTAACCTACGGGCTCATTTAAATTGATAGGCTTTGCGATTTCACTACGCGTTGCGCGCAATGGCCTTAGGTTGAACCGCACTTTTTAACGTTTTATTTGCCGTGATGTCTTCCACTGTAAAGCCGTATCTTATAAGTACTTCATCTGTGACATCGACTAGATGAGAGCACGCTGCAATACTCCACATTTTCTTCTCTAGCTCACGGGCCCGGTGCATGGCGTACATGGTGACGTAATTGATTTCCGTTTGCAGCATGGTCATGTCTGGCTTGCCGGTTGTGGTTAGCATGACATGAATAGCTACGAACTGGCCGCGAACCATAGCTTCTCTAATAAACGCTCGGCGCTGCTCGTTATTTTCGAATTTATCGGAATAGCGAGGAATGATCGCCATTCGCGGCTCTTTTTGTGATGCATCGAATGAGATAAATAATTCCTGTCGCAACGGCATGTTTTCAAGCTTAACGGCCTTAATGCCACTTTGTACAAAAGGTATATCTTGTTTTCTGTCTCTAAAGAGAAACTCTAAATTCACTTGCCCACGTTCGGCGTATTGCGTGGTTAGCGTGGTTATGCGTTCGTCCTGCTTTCCGACAATACAAGCCTGTGGAGTGTAGCGAACACCTTCCTTACTCATTAAGAAGGATAGGGAAGTAGCGTTTCGCGCATTAATACAACGTAGCGCCTGTCCCATTCCTGGTACTTCTTCTTCGTCGTTCTCTACTTTAAGGCTGCCTTTGTTCTTTTTAATCAGTTCTTCAAAGAAGTTTCTAGCACTTTTGCCTTCGTCGCCCGGCATAGTTTTTAAATGAAGAATGTTCTTGTCGACGTTGTGATAAATGATTTCGTATTGCAAATGCATGACATCAAAGGAACTGGCAATTTCTTGCAGACGAGGGAAGGCGACTTCTACTTTGCCCTCTAAATTACCTTTATATTCTTTGCTCAACTCTATACGAAGTCCAAGTCCATGCACCGAAATATCTTCGCTGATCCCTTTGTGCACCAGTTCTTCATTATTGAAGCGAGCTTCAATTTGGGTTCTCAGCTGATAGCGACTTTCAATGCGTTGCTCTTCATATTTAAACCTGACAACCTGAACATTCGAAGGAGCGCGATTGCGCGGATGCCCAAAATTTCGCAGATGAGAGAGGTTTTCTCGATTAAACTTAAACTCGTTGTAGGTCTCTTGCCCTGTTACTGAGGTTACATCGGTTACGTGTGCCAAGAATCGCAGGTTTTTCAGCTTTGACATTAGTCGAGCTGATGGCGGAGTGTTTAGTTTTTTAACTTTATTACCTACAGAATCCGGAATGGAAAGCGGGATATGGGCCTGCTCAGAGTCAACCTCTGTTAAGGTTATTTTAAATACCCGCCAACTCGCTTTTTTAGAGCCAAACCCTAAAAATACTCGGGTTAGTACGTCTTTTTGCAAGAGTTCCTCGTAAGACGCTGAGTAAAAGTAGACCTTGTCGTTCTGCAAATGAGTAAAACTAAATACGAAAATCTCTCTTACTTCTTCTGACTTCTGCAATAAGCGCATAAGCCTTTCCTGTGTGAGTAAGAAGTTCAATCGACAGTTATCGTCTTCGTCTTGCCAATACTGTACGGTTTCGCGGTTCACTTCGTTAACCATAGCAAACCGGGGAACCAGCGTTTTATTAATGACGTCTATATACACCGGCAGCGTGGGGCTACGCGGCGAAAAGTACTGCTCACAAATTTTACTGGTAATCGCCTCAATCGTATTGCTCATATTAACTTTATATCGGCGTTTATTGCCGTGTATAAAGCTTTCTAAGAATTTGTCGAATGCGGGGCTTGGCTTTTCTTTATCTCGTTGCAAGGCAAGATAGTTAACATCGTTTTTAGTTATTATCTTTACGAGCTTATATGCAATGCCATTCTTTTTGTCCATGGCAAATTCATTCTCTAAGCCCCTAAAGAATATAAACAGCGTTTCTCCTTTTTTGAAAAACGCGTCTTTAGAGAGTTTTACCTGTAAGCCTTCAAGAGATATATCAACACTCAAACCGCGCATTGATTGATTGGCGCTATTAAATAATTCTACCGCCACAGCGAAGTTCATGCGTTCAGTGTTGCGCTGTCTGTAATCAAGCAGGTTTACGGTAGGAACTTTAAACTGCTCCAATACTGCTGAGCGCTTTTTGAGTTCAGGATTTTCTTTATCAGCGCGTTCTTGTGCGAGTTCTTTTTCGCGCATTAAGCGAAAGTTGTTTTCGGTGTTTTGTACCGCTTCGTAAACACCGTAAGTATATCGGCCAAATACCCTCAACTGCTCTTCAAACTTGTCAACAGCGACGTCATCCATGTAATGGCTACGTCCTTCGTGTACATATTTATTGCACTTTCCGTCAACATGACCACGCAAGTCTATGGTGCGCATACAGGGTTTGGCTAGGCGTTTCACTTCCATTTTGATGAGGAAGCGCTTTTCTTTCGGCACATCAGATGCAGTTTGAAGCAATACCTGGTTAAACTCAGGCTCATTAACCATGGGCTTTAGCTGTTCAATAATATCAGCATATTGCTTTAAATCTTGACTCATGAATGCGCAACTTTGTTGTTTAGTATCATTATTTTAGTTGTTATCGGCAAATCAGCAAAACTCATTAACCCGTAAAGTCGTTATACTTTTGTACCAGTTTTACTGGAGGAGAACTGACCTTAGGTTTGTGCTTATTTCACCGTTGTTAAGTGTTAGAATACTCTTTTTAAGCAATGGATAAAACTGGAATATGGCAAAACGTAAAACTGCTTATGTGTGTTCTGACTGCGGTGCAGAGTTCCCTCGCTGGCAAGGTCAATGTTCGGAGTGTAAAGCGTGGAATACGATAAGTGAGTTTGTGGTTGCAAGTGCCAAAAGTGTCGCACGCCAAACCACGTCAGGCTATGCAGGGCAAACCGCTGCCAAAATTGAGACATTAAATGCAATAGATCTCGAATCACTACCGCGATTCTCGTCAACATTTAAAGAGCTAGATAGAGTGTTAGGGGGCGGAATAGTCCCTGGGGCAGCTATGTTAATTGGTGGCTCGCCAGGTGCAGGCAAGAGTACGCTTCTGCTTCAAGTAATGTGTCAGATGGCAAAAAGTGAAACCGCGCTTTATGTCACAGGGGAAGAGTCGCTTCAGCAAGTCGCCATGCGAGCAAAGCGCTTAAATCTACCTGATGACAAGCTGATGATGTTAGCCGAAACAAACGTGGAAACCATCTGCGATTTAGCCCTTACGAAAAAGCCTAAAATTATGGTTATCGACTCTATTCAGGTGATGCACGTGTCAGACGTGCAGTCTGCGCCAGGCAGTGTGTCGCAAGTACGAGAAAGCGCGGCGTATTTAACGCGCTTTGCCAAGCAAAATCATATTGCTATGTTCATTGTTGGCCATGTAACAAAAGACGGTAACTTGGCGGGTCCGAAAGTTCTTGAGCACTGTATCGACAGCTCTATGATGCTGGAAGGAGAAAGTGATGGTCGCTACCGTACGCTTCGAAGTCATAAAAACCGCTTTGGTGCGGTAAATGAGCTCGGCGTGTTTGCCATGACAGAAAAAGGCCTTAAAGAAGTAAGCAACCCATCGGCCATATTCTTAAGTCGAGGTGACAATGAAACGCCAGGGTCTAGCGTTATGGTTATCTGGGAGGGCACCCGCCCGTTACTTGTAGAAATACAGGCGTTGGTAGACTATTCGCAGATGTCGAACCCAAGGCGAATCGCTGTAGGGTTGGATCAGAACCGTTTGTCTATGCTGCTCGCGGTTTTGCATCGCCATGGCAATGTGCAAATGAACGATCAAGACGTTTTTGTCAACGTGGTAGGTGGTGTAAGAGTATCAGAGACCAGTGCAGACTTAGCCTTATTATTGGCCATGATTTCAAGCTTTAGAAATCGCTCGCTGCCCAGAGATTTAATCGTATTCGGCGAAGTCGGGCTAGCCGGCGAGATTCGCCCGGTTCCTAACGGAACGGAACGCATTATCGAGGCAGCGAAACATGGTTTTAAGCGGGCGATCGTGCCAAAAGCCAATGCGCCTAAGCAAGCCATTAATGGTATGAAAGTGGTGCCGGTAGCGCGCTTATCTGAGGCGTTAGACGCGCTTGAGTAATGCGAAAGGCTCAACATTTAAGTAAAGTGTTGACGGTGCCTGTTAAATTGAAAGGCCTATTAAATGGGCCTTTCCTGCATTAAACGAGCGAAACGCGTTTTTTAGAGGTTAATGTGGCGCCTGATAAACCGCATTAACTAATGCATTCAGGTCTTTCTCTTCAATACTGGCGTCGTCGCTGTTTAACGTAATTAAACGACGAAGGGCGCTAATGCTGTCTACATCCATTCGCTCAACTTTACAGCCTAATGAAACCC